>DASYDA010000360.1:0-2955 GCA_036499865.1 Dongiaceae bacterium
AACTCTGAAGAGCGGCGTGCCGAAACAAGCCCTGAAGGCGAAGTTCAAGAACCGCACCGTGCGGGACGTGGCGCTGGAAACGCTGAAGATCGCCAGGCTCGGCCTCAACAACCGCAGGGCCAACGATCTCGCCGGCGCCGATGAGAGCGGTTTCCTGAACGTGCTGCAGACCATCGCCGATTCCGGCAAATGCCCCGCCGAGATCAAGCTCGAGCGCTATAATGGAAAGTGGAATCACTCGGTCGATCCGGTGTTCGACGAATTCGCGTATTAGCGCTTGCGAAGTTGAGTTCTTAGTTTAGCGCCCCCCTCACCCAACCCTCTTCCTCGAGGGGAGAGGGCTTTAAGCGCGATACCAGCGACAGCGAGTCGTAGAGATACAAGGGGTAGCCGGTGGAGGCCCTCGACGGGCCGACATCGGCAATATTTCCGACGCAGATAACTCACGCCCGCAGCAATTCCGGCATCGGCTTCACCGCGGCGCTGCCCGGAAACACCACTTGCGCCAGCGCATTCTGATCAAGGCCGAGATGCCCGGAGAGGATGGCTTTCGCCACGGCGCGGAAATCCGCGGTCGGGGCGAGGTCGCGATTCTGGTAGAGCTGGGCGAATTCGAGCCCGGGCCAATCCGCAATCACCCGCTTGCCCGCGACCGCGCCACCACCGACGAAGATCGCCGTGGCCGTGCCGTGATCGGTGCCGCCGGTGCCGTTCGGCTGTGCCGTGCGGCCAAATTCCGTCGCCGTCATGACGACGGTGTTCTTCCAGGCAGGCCCGAGTGAAGATTTGCCGCGCCATCTTCAATGCGGCCTGGATCACCGATTTCTGGTTGCCGGGCTGCAGCTCCGGCAGGGCCGCCAACCGCGCCGCGGTGCCGGAAAGTACCGCCACCGCCGTCGGGATCGGCGCGAAGACTGAAAGCTGGTTCTTTACCCAGGCGCGGGGATCGCCCCCGATGGAAACCAGTTCCCCCGGCCTGGCACCCATTCCGAAGCGATTGGCGGCAATGACGGCTTCGGGCTTCGGCATGGCCTATTCAGTCCATCACCTATCGGTCAGGGGGCAGGAGGCGCATCGCCATGGCCGCCCCAACGCTTCGCCCATTTATCGACCAGATCCTTGCGCTCCTTGGCCGGGATCTGCGGCAGGATCGCGCTGATGGTCTCATGCGCGATCTTCTGCACGCCGTCCATCGCCTGCTGCAATCCGGTGAAAGCCTGATCGAAGGCCGCGGGATCGAAGGGATCGGCGCTCGCCGCCGCCGCAACCTTGTCGCGAGCAGCACGGACCTGGTCACGCGCAGCCTGGAATTGCGGACGCGCGGCGTCGAACTTTTCCTTGATCAGCGGACGCAAATCCGGAGGCACGCCCATGATCATGGCTTCGGGACCGCCGCCGCGACTGGACGCGCCACGCGCGCCGGGATGCGGCCCATAGATCCAATGGCCGGCCAGGAGGCCCACCAGGAACAGGTTGAGGCAAAGCGAGACGATAGCGCCGCCGATCAGCCACTTCCCCCCCGAACCGCCGATCGTCATTGCTGGTCTCCCGCATCGCTGGTGTCGTCATAGGCGAGGGCCACGAGATCGACCGTGCTGTCCGCGCTGGCGACCGTGGTCGTCATCGTGGTTCCGAGCACGTCGCCGCTGGCGCCCATGAAGATGCCGACCGCCAACGAAGCCGCCGCCGCACAGGCGCCGAGCTCCACCAGAACCGGCAAGCGCCAATTTCGCGGATCGAGCACCGCGAGCCAACCCGGCCCGGCATGCATCTTCCGGGCGCGCGGCGTGGCGCGCTCCATGATCCGCCGCCGCAGCGCGTTGCCAACCGGCTCCGGCGCCATCGCGGCCCTGAGATCGGTCTCGAATCTCTCTTCCATGTCCATCGTCATCACTCTTCTCCATCCCCTGCGAGCCGATCGCGCAATTCACGCTTCGCGCGCACCAGCAGGGACTCAAAAGCCTTTACAGAAATCTGCAAACTCTCCGCCGCCGCGGCATTGCTGAGGCCGGCGGTGTAGCTCAAGGCGATCGCCGCGCGCTGCCGCTCCGGCAATTCCGCCACCGCCGACGCGATCCGCGCCTGGCGCTCCCGGGCCGCCATATCGCTCAAGGCATCCGGCCGATCGTCGCTCTGCTCTTCGATCTGGTCCAGGCCGGTCGCTTTCGGCTTCCGCTTGAGATCGAGGCAGCGGTTGACGATCACCCGGTAGAGCCAGGTCGAGAACTGCGCGCGGCCCGGCTGCCATTGACCGGCCCGCTGCCAGACCTTCAGGAACGAGTCCTGGACCACATCCTCGGCATCGCTGCGATTGCCGAGGACGCGCCGCGCCACGCTAAAAGCGCGGTCGATATGCCGGTCCATCAACTGTGCGAAGGCACGACGGTCGCCGTCGGCGACCTGGCGCATCAATTCGTCGTCGTCGTTCAAGTCGTCACCCCGGCTGGGGGAAGCCGGGGCGACGGCAGCACGCGACGCCGCCGCGCGAAGATCGGGGTTGGTCATTACGGATACTGAACCGTCAAACATCTCCAGTCTCCGATTATGGACCGAACTTCGTGCATTGCGATACGCCCATGCTGCTAAACCTGTCAGTGATTCGAGCCGGGATTCGAACCGGGATCCGAGCCGAGACCCGGTCCGGGAACCGTCATTCCCGAACCGGATCGCGGGATCGAATTACTGGCTCTGCGTCTGGCCGCCGGAATTGTCGGTGCCCGGCCTGGACATGTGCATCTCGTCCTTGGTGATCACGCCGTCGCCGTTCTTGTCGAGCTTCTTGAAGAACGCTTCGCTGGCGGCGGTGAATTCCGCCTGGGTGACCTGGCCGTCATGGTTCTCGTCCATCCGGGCGAAGAAGAAGTGCCCGCCGCCGAACCCGCCGCGATGCGACCGCATTTCGTCGCTGGCGAGCTTGCCGTCACTGTTCTTGTCGAGGCGCTTGAAGAGCGCATC
>DASYDA010000361.1:0-18021 GCA_036499865.1 Dongiaceae bacterium
ACGCCTTCATTGCCCATGCGCATCTCATCGGCGTTCTCCTCGCCGGAGAGTGCCGCCGCGCCGAAGCCGGCGCCGATCTCGACACCCTTGACCGCATTGATGCTCATCATCGCCGAAGCGAGATCGGCATCCAGCTTGCCATAGACCGGCGCGCCGAGGCCGACCGGCACATGGCGCGCCGTCACTTCGACCACGGCGCCGGTGGAGGAGCCCGCCTTGCGTGTTTCGTCGAGGAAATTTTCCCAGGTCTGGACCATTTGGGCGTCGGGCGACCAAAAGGGGTTGCGCTCGGTCTCGTCCCAATCCCAGCGCGCCCGGTCGATCTGATGGCGGCCGACCTGGATCAGCGCGCCGCGGATTTCCACCGGCTGGGGCAGGATGTGGTTCAGCACCGCCCGCGCCACCGCGCCCGCTGCGACGCGGCTCGCGGTTTCGCGCGCGGATGACCGGCCGCCGCCGCGATAATCGCGGATGCCGTATTTGGCCCAGTAGGTGTAATCGGCATGGCCGGGCCGGAACTGGTCCTTGATCTTGCCGTAATCCTTGCTGCGCTGGTCCTCGTTGCGGATCAGCAGCGAGATGGGCGTGCCGGTGGTCTTGCCTTCGAAGACGCCGGAGAGGATCTCCACCGCATCGGGCTCGCGTCGCTGGGTGACGAAGCGGGATTGGCCGGGCTTGCGGCGATCCAGCCAATGCTGGATGTCCTCGGCCGCGAGGGCGATGCCCGGTGGCGTTCCATCGACGACGGCGCCGATCGCCGGTCCGTGACTCTCGCCCCAGGTGGTGAAGCGGAACAGATGGCCGAAGCTGTTATGCGACATGGAACGCTCAGTCGCGTAGGCTGAAATTCTTCAGCATCTCGGCGAGATCCGCGGCGGCATCGGTCCGCATCATGCCGACGACGTTGTATCCGGCATCGACGTGGTGCAGCTCGCCGGTGACGCCGCGCGAAAGGTCGCTCAGCAGATAAAGGCCGGCGCCGCCGACTTCGTCGATTCCGATATTGCGCTTCAGCGGCGCATTGAACTCGTTCCACTTCAGGATGTGCCTGAAATCGCCGATGCCCGAGGCCGCCAAGGTCTTGATCGGTCCGGCGGAAATGGCGTTGACGCGGATATTCTGCGGGCCGAGATCCGCCGCCAGATAGCGCACCGAGCATTCCAGCGCCGCCTTTGCGACGCCCATGACGTTGTAATGCGGCATCACCCGCTCGGCGCCGAAATAGGAGAGCGTCAGCAGGCTACCGCCGTTCGGCATCATCTTCTGCGCCCGTTCGCAGACCGCGGTGAAGGAGAAGCAGGAGATATCCAAGGTCTGCGCGAAATTCTGCCGGGTGGTCTCGACATAGCGCCCCTTCAACTGTTCCTTGTCGGAGAAAGCGATGGCATGGACCAGGAAATCGAGGCTGCCCCAAGCGGACTTGATTTCGGCGAATACCTTTTCGACGCTCGCATCATCGCTGACATCGCAGGGGAGGACGATCTTCGACCCCAGCGATTCGGCCAGCGGTCGGACGCGCCGTTCCAGCGCCTCGCCCTGATAGGTGAAAGCCAGCTCGCCGCCCGCATCGGCGACCGCCTTGGAAATGCCCCAGGCGATGGATCGGTCGTTGGCGACGCCCATGATCAGGCCGCGCTTACCGGTCATCAACCCGCGATGTTCACTCATTTAAAAGCCCTGAGATTCTGAAGGAGGAGCCTCACTGCGCCGCATCCTACACCATAAACAGGCTCGGTCAATCAAGCGGCGGTCATGCGTTGGGGGCTAAGACGAAAGCTGAATCAATCGGTTAGGCCTTGCTGAATTTCTCGCGTACGTCCTGTTTGGCGGCGTCGGTTTTGGCCCAGCGTTCGATGGCGCTTTCCAGATCACGGTCTATCTGCTTGGGCAGGACGACGACGAAGCGCACGTATTGATCGCCGCGCTGTCCCTTGGCGTCGGCGATGCCTTTGCCTTTCAAGCGAAGCTGGGTGCCGGTATTGCTGTTCTTCGGCACTTTCAACGCCACGTTGCCGTCGATGGTGGGAATCGTGATCGATCCGCCCAGCACGGCTTCGTTCAGCGAGATCGGGCATTCCAACAGGATGTCATTGTCCTCGCGTTCGAAATAGGGATGTGGCTTCACGGTGATTTCCACGAAGGCGTCCCCATTGGCGCCGCCGCCCTGGCCGGGCAGACCCTGGCCTTTCAACCGCAAAGTCTGGCCGTCCTCGGTACCGGCCTGGATGGTCATGTCGATGGTCTTGCCGTCCGAGAGAGTGATGCGGGTCTTGGCGCCGCGGGCGGCATCCAGGAAGCTGATCTCGGTCTTATAGGCCACGTCGGCGCCGCGCATGCGGATGTTGGTCCGTGCGCCGCCGCCGCGGCCGAAATTGAAAAAGTCCCGGAATATGTCGTCGGCCATGGAATCGTCGATGCCGGCATCGGCCGGGCGTCCGCCGCGCCGCGCACCGGCGCCGGCCGTCCGGCCGGCGCCCCAGCCTCCGGCGAAGCCGCGCGGATTGCCCTGGTCGTCGATCTCTCCCGAATCGAATCGACGGCGCTTTTCGGCATCCGACAGCAGGTCATAGGCGGCGGTCGCTTCCTTGAACTGCGTTTCCACCTTCTTGTTGCCGGGATTGACGTCGGGATGCAGCTTTTTCGCCAGTTTGCGATAGGCTTTCTTGATCTCGTCCGCCGTCGACCCGGGCGAAACCCCCAGTGTCTTGTATGGATCAGCCATGCCTCGATATCTCCTTGCCACCAAGGTAAGGTGTGGTTCGAGCGGCCACAAGAGGTTGCGCCGGGCAGAGCGGTTATGCCCATTGGTCGCATCCGGGGTAGGCTGGAAGGAGGAGGGTCCGCCGGTTATGCTGGCCGCCGGATTGATTTCGAGGTTCCAAAAGCAGCATGAACGACAGCCCAGACCAGCCTTCGGATTCCAAGGCCGCCGATCCTCGGGCGGCCGATTCCCGGGCGGCGGATTCCCTGCCGCAGCCGACCGGCACCCGCCCCTGGGGCGAACCCTTCGAGCAATTCGGCCGCTGGTATGCGAAGGCAACCGAGACCGAGCCGAACGATCCCAACGGCATGGCGCTGGCGACCGTCGGGCCGGACGGAATGCCCTCGGTGCGCATGGTGCTGCTGAAGGGTTATGACGAGCGCGGCTTCGTCTTCTACACGAACTATGAGAGCCGCAAGGGCCGGCAGATCCTGGAGCATCCCAAGGCAGCGATCTGCCTGCATTGGAAGTCGCTGCGGCGGCAGGTCCGGGTAGAAGGCAATGTGGCTTCGGTCAGCGATGCAGAGGCCGACGAGTATTTTCACAGCCGGCCCAAAGCCAGCCAGATCGGTGCCTGGGCGTCGCAACAGTCGCGGCCCTTGAAGAGCCGTTTCGAGCTGGAAGGCCGGGTCGCCCAGTTCACCGCCAAATATGCGATCGGCCAGGTGCCGCGCCCCGGCTACTGGTCCGGCTTTCGGATCGAGCCCGTTCTGATCGAGTTCTGGGAGGACCGCCCGTTCCGCCTGCATGACCGGCTGGTCTATGCCCGGACCGCCGAGGGGAACGGCTGGACCACGGAAAAACTCTTTCCCTGATGACGGTCGATACCAAGACAGCGACGCTGATGCGCAGGGCCGGCCTGGCCTCGGTCGGCACGGCGAGCATCCTCATCCTGATCAAGCTGTTCGCGGCCCTGGAAACGCAGTCGGTCAGCATGCTCTCGACGCTGCTGGATTCCTCGCTCGACCTCGTCGCCTCGCTGGTCAATCTCTACGCCATCGGCCATGCGGTGACGCCGCCCGATGCCGAGCACCGCTTCGGTCATGGCAAGGCCGAACCGCTGGCGGGGATGGTCCAGGTCGCGTTCATCCTGGGTTCGTCGATCCTGCTGCTGGTCGAGGTGGCGGATCACTTCACGCATCCGATGCAGATCGAACATGCCGGAATCGGCATCGTCGTCATGCTCGTCTCGGTGGCGATCACCGGCTGTCTGATCCTGTACCAGCGCCGGGTCATGGCTCAGACCGGATCGCTCGCGGTCAAGGCGGATGCGACGCATTATGCCAGCGATTTCCTGGTCAATATCAGCGTGATCGCCGCTTTGGTGCTGACCAGCACGTTGGGCTGGTGGTGGGTCGACCCGCTGTTCGGCCTTCTGGTCGCGCTCTATATCGGCTGGACCGCGATTTCGATCGCGCGCTCGGCGCTCGACATGCTGATGGACCGCGAGATGGACGATGCCGACCGGGAGCGCATCAAGGAGATCGTCCGCGGCAATCCCGAAGTGGTCGATATGCATGATCTCAAAACCCGGATCGCCGGACAGAGTCGTTTCATCCAGTTCCATCTCGAACTGGCTCCCGATATTCTGCTGAAAGCGGCGCATCGCATCTCGGACGATGTCGAAGCGCGGTTGATGAAAGTCTTCCCCGGCGCGGAGATCATGATCCACCAGGATCCCCATGGCGTCGAAGAGCGGCGCAAGAACATTCACTGAAGCGTGGCGATATGAGCGAAATCGAGAAGAAGACCGTGATCCTGACCGGCGCCAGCCGCGGGATCGGCCACGCCACGGTGCGCCGCTTCAGCGGCGAATCCTGGCGGATCATCACCTGCTCGCGGGAGGCGGTGCCGGAGGA
Organism: Dongiaceae bacterium; assembly: GCA_036499865.1. Lineage (GTDB taxonomy): Bacteria > Pseudomonadota > Alphaproteobacteria > Dongiales > Dongiaceae > Dongia. Next base: position 4,621 of record DASYDA010000361.1, read on the forward strand.
GTGCAAGCGCGATCCGAACTGGTCGCATCACATCACGGTCGATCTCGCGCGGCCGGAGGATATCGAGCGTTTCGTCGCGGAAGCCAACGAGATCATCGGCGACCGGCCGCTCCATGCTTTGGTGAACAATGCCGCGGTCAGCCCGAAGACCTCCTTCAAGGAGCGGCTGGGTATCTTGAACGGCGATGTGGAGGCCTGGCGCGAGGTCTTCGAGCTCAACTTCTTCGCGCCGCTCATCCTCGCCCGCGGCTTCGCGAAGCCGCTGCACAAGGGCAAGGGCACGATCGTCAACATCACCTCGATCGCCGGCCATGCGATCCATCCTTTTGCGAGTTCGGCCTATTCGACCTCGAAAGCGGCGCTCTCCGCCTTGACGCGGGAGCTGGCCGTCGAATTCGCATCGCTGGGTGTCCGGGTGAATGCTGTGGCGCCGGGCGAAATCGAGACCGCCATGATCGGCCCGGAATACGAAGCGCTCATTCCACGCATTCCCATGGGGCGGATGGGCACCCCCGAAGAGGTGGCCGGCGTCGTGTTCCGGCTCTGCGGCGAGGATTTCAGCTATGTCACCGGCACGGAGATCTTCCTCACCGGCGGCCAGCACTTGTTTTAGGAAGACGAATAAGCCGCGTCTTTATTTAGCTCGTCATGCCCGTGCTTGGCACGGGCATCCACGCCTTGGCAACCGCGCGAAAGAAGGCGTGGATGCCCGGACCAAGTCCGGGCATGACGGAGAAAAGCGGGCCAGAGCGCGTTCTGGACGACTACCCCCGCAGGCGGCGGAACCAGTCGCGGCGGGCTTCGACTTCCTTGATCTCGTGATCCAGCCAGCTGACCAGCAAGCCGCCATTTTCGGCATGGTGCTGGCGAAGATCGAGGAGGCGGGTCAGTTCGCGCTCGCAGGATTCTTCCAGCATCTCCGCCTGGGATTTGGCTTCGGCGGCCGTCAGCGTGTCGAAGAAAGCGAGCTTCAGGGCGACGATCAGCTTATTCACCTCGCCCATCGGGCCGCGCAGATTGGTGGTCATCAACCGCCGCAATTCCTCGCGTCCGGCGGCGGTGAGCGCCATTGACTGCTCATCATGCGGCGCCTTCGGATTTTCGGCTTCGATCAGCCCCTCGACCTTCAAGAGTTCCAGAGAAGGCCCCAGCAACTCCAGGGAAGGTCCGACGATGCGCTGGGCGAAATGCCGGACCTCGCGGGCGAGGTCGCCATAGGCACGCGCGCCGTGGGCGAGCAAACCGAGGGCCGCCAACCGCACCGCTTCCGAAGGGACCAGGCTGTTATCCTTGTACATGGCTCCAGTTTACCGCGCCGCGGGAAGGGCTGTCTATTTATGCGCGCTGGAAGCGGCGGGCTCGCTTTCAACACGGCCGGCCAGCAGGGTGACCGTGAGAATCGCGATCACCAGCAAAATAAGGGCGATGCGCAGGCCGAAGCTGTTGGCCGCGAAACCGATCAGCGGCGGACTGGTGAGAAAGCCGGAATAGCCGCAGGTTGCCGCCATGGCGACGCCGATCCCCGGATGGTCGCCCATGCGGCGCCCGGCGGCGCTGAACAGCACCGGCACGATATTGGCGATGCCGATGCCCGCCAACGCGAAACCCACGACGGCGATTTCCACGCGTGGGACCAGCAAGATGAGGGCGAGGCCTAGAGCAGCGATGCCCGAGCCCAGGCGCAGGACGCGCGGCTTGCCCAGCCGATGAACGATGCGGTCGCCGGTGAGCCGGCCGATCGTCATGGCGAAGGCGAAGCCGCTGAATCCCATGGCTGCAATCGCGGTCGTGGCGCCGGCCGCCGTGACCAGATAGACCGCCGACCAGTCGGCGATGGCACCCTCCGTGAACATGCAGAGGAAGGCCAGGAGGCCGATCTGGAGGATGGCGCGGTTGGGCAGCACAAAGCCCGGCGCCTCTTCGGCCGGCGCCGAAACGATCATGTGCAGGCTGACCGCTCCGCCCAGCGTCAATAGAAGCGCCAGGCATCCGGCGCTGCCGAGACTGGCAATCGCGCCGAGATCGCGGCCCAGCAGGAAGCCGCCGCCGGCAGAACCCAACAGGCAACCGAGGCTGAACGCGGCATGTAGCGAAGACATGATCGGCCGTTCCCAGGCGCGCTCGACCAATGTCCCATGGCCGTTCATGGCGACATCCATGGCGCCGTTGCCGGCGCCGAGCGCCAAGATCGCGAGGATCAATGTGACGAGATTCGGCGCCAGTGCCGGAAGCGGCAAAGCCGCAGCAAAGGCGAGGCTGCTCAAGAACGCAATCCGCGCCGAGCCGAAGCGCGCCGCGAGATGTCCCGTCACGGTCATGGTGGAGATGGCGCCGACCGCAAAAGCGAGCAAGGCGATGCCAAGTTCGGCGTCGCTCAGCTTCAGAGCGGCTTTGATGGGCGCGATGCTGGCCGCCCAGGTCCCGATGCCGAACCCGTTTGCCAGAAACAATCCGGTCGTGGCGAGGCGCGGCCGCAGCACGCTCATACGCAGGGGATGCGTATCCTAGGCAGCGATCGGCAGGCTGAGCTCCCGCCAGACATGGCTCAGAGCTTCGATCAGCGCATCGACCGTTGCCGCATCGTGCAGCGGCGTCGGTGTCAGGCGCAACCGTTCGGTGCCCTTGGGAACCGTCGGATAGTTGATCGGCTGGACGTAGATGGCGTGCTGGTCCAGCAATATCTCCGTGGCGCGGCGGCAGGCGCGGGCATCGCCGATCTTGATCGGAACGATGTGGCTCTCGCTGGGCATGACCGGCAATCCAGCGGCTGCGAGCCGCGTCTTGAGATCCGCTGCGATCGCCTGATGCCGCTGCCGCAGCTCGCCGGCCTGGCGGATCACCTTCAGGCTGGCGCGCGCGCCCGCTGCGATCACCGGTGGCAGTGCGGTGGTGAAGATGAAGCTGCCGGCAAAGGAGCGCACGAAATCGACCAGTTCGGCTGTTCCGGTGATATAGCCGCCGACCAGGCCGAAGGCCTTGCCCAAGGTCCCCTCGATCACGTCGAAACGATCCGCGACGCCCTCGCGTTCGGCGACGCCGGCGCCGGTCGCGCCGTAAAGCCCCACGGCATGGACCTCGTCGAGATAAGTGAGCGCGCCAAATTCCTCGCTGACATCCAGCAACTCGCGCAAGGGCGCGATATCGCCATCCATGGAATAGACGGATTCGAAGGCCACGATCTTCGGTCGGCTGGGATCGACGCCGGACAGCAACTGCCGCAGATGTGCCGCGTCGTTGTGGCGGAACACATGGTATTCGGACCGGCTGTTGCGGATGCCGGCGATCATGGAAGCGTGGTTGAAGGCGTCCGAGAAAATCACGGCGCCGGGGATCTGCTTGGCCAAGGTGCTGAGTGCCGCTTCATTGGAGATGAAGCCCGAGGTGAATATCAGCCCGGCTTCCTTGCCGTGGAAGGCGGCGAGATCGCGTTCCAGCTCGACCAGTTCGTGGGAAGTGCCGGAGATATTCCGCGTGCCGCCGGCGCCGGCGCCGGATTTGTCGATGGCGCCGTGCATCGCCGCCAGGATAGCGGGATTCTGCCCGAGACCCAGATAATCGTTGCTGCACCAGACGGTGACTTCGCGCGGCGCCGCATCCGGCTTCGCGCGGTACAACGCGCGGGGGAAACGCCCGGCGATGCGTTCAAGATCGGCGAAGGTCCGATAGCGGCCTTCGGCTTTCAGCCCGTCCAGACGTTCGCGGAAAAGAGAGTTGAAGTTCGTCATTGCGCAGCTTTCGCCTCGGCTTTCAGCCAGATTTCGGTATCCGCCAATGCCTTGCGGAACCGGTTGAACATGTCGCGTATCTGGCTCTCGGTACAAATGAGCGGCGGGCAGAAACAGATGGAATCGATCACCGGACGCAGGATCACACCATGTTCATGGCCGATCCGGATGAGATTGGGTCCCACCGCCAAAGTCGGATCGAAGCTCTCATGGGTCGCCTTGTCTCGGACCAGTTCGATGGCGCCGATCAAGCCGGTGCCGCGGCACTCGCCGACCAAAGGATGATCGGCGAAGCTCTTCAGCTCCGAGAGGAAGACCGGCGAAATTTCCCGCACGTGATCGACGATCTTCCGGTCCTCGTAGATCTTCAGCGTCTCGAGTGCGACCGCGGAGGAGACCGGGTGGCCGGAATAGGTGATGCCATGCCCGAATGCGCCGAGCTTGCCGCTGTGATCGCGCAGCACCTCGTAGACACGCTGATTGATCAGCACAGCGGCGATCGGCAATTGGGCGGCGGAGAGCTGCTTCGCCATGCTCATGATGTCGGGCTTCATGCCCATGGTCTGGCTGCCCCACCAATTGCCGGTGCGACCGAAACCGCAGATGACCTCGTCGGCGATCAGCAGAATGTCGTGCTTCTTCAGAATGGGCTGGATCTTCTCCCAATAGCCCTTGGCGGGCAGCAGCACGCCGCCAGCCCCCTGGATCGGCTCCGCGATGAAGGCCGCGATGGTTTCCGGCCCTTCGCGCTGGATCAGCGCTTCCAGGCTCGCCGCCATCCGGGTCGCGAAGGCTTCCTCGGTCTCGCCGGCTTGGCCGAAACGGTAGTAGTGCGGGCAGTCGGCATGCAGCACGTTCTTGATCGGCAGATCGAAGTCCCGATGGACGGCGGGCAAGCCGGTCAGCGAACCCGCTGCGACGGTGACCCCGTGATAGGCCTTGACCCGCGAGATGATCTTCTTCTTTTCCGGCCGACCGAGGGCGTTGTTGAAATACCAGACCATCTTGACGATGGTGTCGTTGGCCTCGGAACCGGAATTGCAGAAATAGGCCTTGGACATCGGCGCGGCATGGGAAGCGATCCCGACCAGCTTTTCCGCGAGCTCCACGGTGACCGCGGCCGTCTTCTGGGTGAAGGTGTGGTAGAAGGGCAGCGTCTCCATCTGCTTGACCGCGGCGTCGATCAAACGCTGTTCCTTGCCGAAACCCAGGGCGGCACACCAGAGCCCGGAGAGACCGTCGAGATATTCCTTGTCGTCCTCGTCGTAAATGAACGGCCCGTTGCCACGGACCGCGACGAAGCCGCCTTCCTTCTCATTCTTCACGGCATTGGTGTAGCCGTGGAAATGGAAAGCGCTGTCTCGCGCGGCAAAGGAATTCGGTCTCGGTGCCATCTGTTGGAGTTCCATACTTTTGGGCTTGGTGTCGAAGCGGTTGCCGCGACTGCCTAGCCTTCTTGCAAAGCTGCGGTAATATCCTCTCCGGGAAATAGTAAGTCAAAGCCCGGATTGTTGCCCGACAATCGGTCGCAACCCGTTGGCAGCATGGGGAAAAGATGACTCTCAGAATTTGCATTGGCGGCGCAACCGGATGGACCGGTTCAGCGCTCGTTGCGGCTGTTCAGGATGCCGCCGACCTGGAACTCGCCGGAGCCGTGGCCCGGTCTTCGGCCGGTAAAACGGTCGGCGCAGTAAAAGTGGCACCCACCGTCGCGGATGCGCTTTCTGCGGGCAATGCCGATGTCTATATCGACTACACGCATCCGAATTCGGTGAAGGGCAACGTCCTTACCGCGCTCGATATGGGTGTAGCCGCTGTCATCGGCACGTCCGGCATGAGTGCCGAGGACTATAAGGAAATCGCCGTGAAGGCGGACCGGCAGGGTCTCGGCGTCGTCGCCAGCGGAAACTTCTCACTCACCGCCTGCCTGTTGACCCGCTTTTCGCTGATGGCGGCCGCCCATCTGCCGGAATACGAGATCCTCGATTTCGCGAAATATTCGAAGCCGGATGTGCCGTCGGGCACGGCGCAGGAACTCGCCGAGCGCATGGGGCGCATCCGGCCGAGCAAGCCCGGCGTCCCCATCGACGAGATTCTAGGCCCGAAGGAAGCGCGCGGTGCCGATGTCGGCGGCGGACGTGTCCACTCGATTCGGCTGCCGGGATATGTCCTCGCGGTCGAGACTCTGTTCGGTCGGCCGGGCGAGCAGCTCTCGATTCGCCATGATGCGGGGACTTCCGCGGAACCCTATGTGGGCGGCACCTTGCTGGCGGCACGCCGCGTGGTGGCACTGAAGGGATTGGTGCGCGGCCTGGACAACCTGCTGTTCGGACCGCTCGAATCCAAAGGCTAGCGCCGCGCGGTCAATTCCGCCCCCTGGTTTGTCCGCCCCTTAGTTTTGGCGGAGCTTCACGGCGACGCCGTTGCGCACCGCAAGTAGGATTCCGCGCTTGCCGGTGCGCGTGCTGCGCAAAAACAGCGTGTGGATGCCGTCGGTATCGCCCTGCGCCCAATTTCCCCTGCGGTCGCCGCTGAGATCCAGGACATCGTCATGGCCGCCATCGACGAAGAGAATCTTTGTCTTCCCGCCGAGTTCGAGAACGGTTTTGGCCGTGAGGCGCGTTCCCGACGGCTTTTCGCCGATGCCAATGACCTTGGTCGGCGGATTATCTTCCTTGGTCTGGACGGAGAGCTCAGCGTGCCGGCGGCCATCCGGCGTATCGAAATTCAAGCCGACCATGACGCGGCCCCAGGGATCGAGCAGGGGATCGACCGCGAGGCGAAGATACCGTCCGCCGGGAATGCCCTCGGGGTTCCGATCGCCGAGCGAGATCGTTTCGACATCGTTCTCGAAACTGCGGTCTTCGACACCCGCGAGTCGCCAAGTTTCAGGGATTTGCACCAGCAAAGCGCGCGAATTGCACTGCCCGAAGGGATCCCCGAGGCTGACGGTCAACCCGACGGCTGCGCAGTCCAGAAATGGCCGCGCGGGGATGGCGCGGGTTGAGACCGCCTCTGGCCGTTGACGCATGATGGTTCTCTTGTCTCGCCGTTGTCATAGTCGGAGCCAACCCGAAACGGGCCGAGTCCGGTACGCAGGATGCCATGGAAATCCCCGTGCCGGCGGCGGACTATGCTTTAAAACGGGAGGGTTACCTCGGCGAAACTTTCATCATTGTGTAAATCGCTATGGAAACCGCTTTTTATGCAAATTTGCGCGGCTTTTAGGCGAAGCCCGCCGACTATGCGGTTTTGCCTCCATGCGCGTTGGACCATCCCTCTGGATCTTCGAGAAAAGCCCGGACCTTGGCCTGTGAAGCCGTATCCAGGCGCCCCGTCTCCCGGGCCGCATCGAGTACATCCCACCAGGTGGCCAGGCCGTGCAATTTGACGCCCAACTCGCCCAGAGTGGTGACCGATTGCGGGAAGATGCCGTAGTGGAAAACGACCAAAGCATGCTCGATCTTACCCTCGGCCTGCCGGATCGCATTGATGAAGTTCACCTTCGATCCGCCATCCGTGGCCAGATCCTCCACCAGCAAACAGCGCGCCCCGGCCGGCATGTCGCCCTCGATCTGGGCGCCTCGGCCGAAGCCTTTCGGCTTCTTGCGCACATAGAGCATGGAGAGACCGAGGCGATCGGCCAGCCAGGCAGCGTAGGGGATCCCCGCCGTCTCGCCCCCGGCGACGGCGTCCAGGCTCTCGAAGCCGATCTCGCGCTCGACCACCTCCGCCGCAAGCTCGATCACCTTCCGCCGGGCCCGGGGGAAGGAAATGATCTTGCGGCAATCGATATAGACCGGGCTGGCGCGCCCCGAGGTGAGGGTGAAAGGCTGATCGGGGCGGAAATGCACGGCCGCGATCTCAAGCAATATCCGGGCGACAACCGGGCCCGACGGGCCGGCCGATTGGGGCAGGGCCATAAGAGGGGAGACTCCAAGCTGCTGGGTAAAACGGGCCGCAGTATGCTGAGCCGGCGGGCTGGCGGCAAGGTCGAGGCGGCTATGCTTTTGGCATTGAAATCAACAAATATTAACCAATCTGGCCTATGAATCGGTTAAATTCGGACCACGGCTTGTCGGAAGTGAAAAAAATCGCCGTCCATTGGCGCGAGCGTGCGCTTGGGGTGAAGTGAATGGAAGCGCCGCTGTCCGTTGCAAAACGCTTTCTGTTCGGCCGAAAGCCGAGTTCGACGGAATCCGCCTTGTCAACCGATCTTCATATGATGGACCCAGCCTCAAACTCAAAACGCCCGCTTCGCATTCTCTCAATCGATGGCGGTGGCATTCGCGGGATCCTGCCGGCCATGGTGCTGGCCGATCTCGAGCGGCGGACCAACCGCCCGATCATCGACCTCTTCGATCTCATCGTCGGCACCTCGACCGGCGGGCTGGTCGCGCTCGCCTTGAGCTGTCCGGATGCCGAGGGGAAGCCGCGCCACACCGCGCGCGACATCGTCCGGCTCTATGATGTCGAAGGCAAGCGCGTCTTCTCGCGCTCGGTCTGGCACAAGATCCGTTCGGTCGGCGCCTTGGCCGAGGGCAAATATCCCTCTGCCGGAATCGAAGGCGTGCTGCAGGATTATTTCGGCGAGTGCCGGCTGAAAGATGCATTGGCCGACGTCGTGGTGCCCGCCTATGAGATCGAGCGCCGCATCCCATTCTTTTTCAAGACCGCCAATGCTCGGGTGAAGTCCTACTACGACTATCCGATGAAGAAGGTGATCCGCGCCGCGACGGCAGCACCGACCTACTTCGAGCCGATGCAGGTCCAGATCGATGGGCCAAATGACTATTACGCCCTGGTCGATGGCGCGCTCTACGCCTACAACCCGGGGATGTGCGCCTATGTCGAGGCTCTCAACCGCTATTCCAGTTTCGAATCCGTGATCATGGTCTCTTTGGGAACAGGAAAGCTCACGCGGCGTTTACCGTACAACGAAGTGAAGGATTGGGGTGCGGCGCGCTGGGCTCAGCCTGCATTCGCCTTGATGTGCGATGGGTTGTGCGACGTGGTGGATCACCAGCTCCAGGAACTGCTCCCAGAGGCCGAGACAGGGCGGCAGTACTATCGGTTCCAGGCGCGTCTTGATGTCGGCAATGACGACATGGACGACGCCAGCAACACCAACATCCGTGTGCTGAAGCTGTTGGCGGAAGACATGCTGCAGGCCAATCGCGCCGTGCTCAGGAGCCTATCGGACCGGCTGCTGGCGAGTGCACCGCACCGGCCAGAAGCGCTTCCGCCGAACACGGCAGCCGATGCACCGCCGCCAGCCATGTCGCCGCAAGAGGCAAAGCAGATGGCCGCGGCCGAGGAAGGGGACTGAATTCGCTCTATCCGGTTGCGAAGCCTTGAACGTTAACTCCGTCATGTCAATCTCGTCGATAGTACACTAGATTTACGGAATTCTGGGGGCGGAGAGGCAAAATGGCTAAGTATGAGATCCCGACCGGGAAGCGCGGATTTGCCATAACATTTCCCGAATTCTGGAAGCTCTATCTCGACGCCCACCGCAAGCCTTCCACGCGAATCGTCCACTACCTCGCGACTTTCGTGGGGGCCGGCGCCACGTCGGCGGCGATCTGGCTCGGCGAAGTGCTGCTGTGCCCACTCGGCATCGTGTCCGCTTATGTCATGGCTATCGCATCGCATCGGTTCATCGAACACAACAGCCCGCTGATCCAGGTGAACGCATTGTGGGGCGCGATATCCGACCTGCGCATGCTCTGGCTCGCCGCGACGGGCGGGCTGGCAGCGGAATACCGCCGGCTGGGGTTGGTTCCGATCGACACCGCGCCGGCGACACGGCCGCTCAACATTCGATAATCGCGCTCACGGACGCCCTTGGCGGCGGCCTATCCCGCTTGCTAGCATCTATTCTTGGGTCGAGGCTGCGGATCCGGTCTCGATGGGGAATATGCGGGTCGGGAGGCCGCCATGCGGGGGGCGCGAGTAACGATAGTCGCGGCGATTTTTGCGGCGATTTGGGGATCGGGTGTCGCTGAGGCGAAGGATACCCAGGAATTTTCGATCGGTTCCTGGAACGGGTTCTCTTATTCCGACGACAGCAGCGGCAATTTCACCGATTGCACGGCGTGGAGCACCAATGATTCCGGCATCCAGGTCGGCGTCTCCGTTTTGAAGAACTGGAGCCTCCAACTTTGGCTGTACAGCAAGAGTTGGAATCTGCCGCTCGATCAAAGTTATCCCGTGAGTTTCTGGGTGGACCGTAACCAGCAATTCCAGGGCCGGGCGGTGATCCAGGGCGCGCAATCCGCCAAGATCGATACCGATCAGGACCAGGAGGTCTTCAACGAGCTGGAGCGTGGGAGCCAGCTTACTTTTCGGACGTCCTCCCAAGATTATGTTTTCAACCTGAATTCTTCGCGGGCCGCTTTGGACCGCCTTCTGGATTGCGTCGATAAATACTCGAAGACGGCTTCCGCAAATCCGTTCGGCGGTGATTCCGGTGCGGCTCAGAACGACGCGCAGCAGAACACGCAACAAAACGATAACCAGCAGAACAACAACCCGCAGCAGAACGACAACCAGCAAAGCGGCTCGGTGGTGCTGAAGAGCCTGACCATGAGCGACAAGGACATGACGCAGTTCCTGACCGACGTCACCGGGGCCAAGCCCTCGATGATCAAAGTCACGGCGAAGACCGACAAGGCGGGCGCGGCCTTTTTGGATTTCTCGACGCCGCTCGGCGATGGCGAGTTCTGGCAGGAAAATCCGCGCGATCTTCAGGACGTCGCCGAAATCTATCTCAACGGCTACAAGAAGGATTGCAAGCAAGGCTTCGAACCCAGCGAAAGCGATGTGCAGAAGGGGCAGAAAGGCGCCTTCATTGTCGCGACGGCGGCCTGTTCGGATTCGCCTTATCAGAATGACGGGCCGGAATTCATCACTTATGTCGTGATGCAGTCGGACAATGTGGTCTCGATCTTCAACACCTATGTCGGCGGCAATGCCGCCAAGGCGAAGACCGATTCACTGGGCAAGCTGATCGGGAATCATGTTCGCGACATGACCCAAGCGCAGCAATAGCCGGCCCGGGTTTTCATATCTGGAACTCTCAGATTTTGTCGAGATAGCGGAACACGGCGTCCGCCCGCGCAATTAGGCGCTGGTCGGTAGCCTCTACGTCGGCCGACGCATAGGCGATGCTCTTGCCGCCACCGATCCGGTGCCCGCGCGCGACAACGGTTTCCCCCTGTCGCACCTGCCCCAGGAACATGACATTGATCGAGAGCGTTACCACCGATCGCGGCCGCTCGGGATCCTCGTAATACGACGCTGCGAAACCGGCCGCGCTGTCCAGCAAGGTCGCTAGGACGCCGCCATGCGGGATCGACAAGCGGTTGAGGTGCTGTGGGCCGATTTTCAACGTGATTTCGGCAAATCCTGGTTTGCGGTCGGTAAGTTTGTAGCCCAGTAATTCCGCATAGCCACTGTGGGCTCTTCCGATTTCGACCATTCCGGCTCCGATTCTGCACCCCGGCCACGATGCCCGACCATGCTCTCCGCTGTCCAGGGCTGCGGCCAGCCTTCGCGGATCAGAACAGCGAGGTTGCAACGGCAATCGAAATCTTCAAAACTGCTCGCCCAACATGGGCGCCGTGCAGGTTTCATGATCGAGCTCTATTCCTGGGCCACCCCGAACGGGCATAAGATCCACATCATGCTCGAGGAGACGGGCCTGCCTTACCGTGTCCATAAGGTGGATCTGGGCGCGAAGGAGCAGCTGACGCCGGACTATGCGAAGATCAATCCGAACGGAAAGATCCCGGCGATCGTCGATACCGAAGGACCCGACGGCGCGCCGATCTCCATCTTTGAATCGGCCGCGATCCTGGTTTATCTGGCCAAGAAGGCCGGAAAGTTCATGCCCGGCGATCCCGAAGGGCGCTATCGGACCTTCGAGTGGCTGATGTTCCAGATCGCGAATATCGGCCCCATGTTCGGACAGGCCTATCATTTCCGCAGTGGCGCGCCCGAGCGCGTTCCCTATGCGGTGGACCGCTACACCAACGAAGTCGGGCGGGTGATCGACGTCATGGAGCGCCGGCTCGGCGATGCAAAGTATCTTGCCGGGCCGGAATACACGATCGCGGATATCGCCGCCTGGCCCTGGATGCGCAATGCCCACAGCTACGGCCAGAACATGGACGAATATCCGAACGTGATGCGCTGGATCGGCGAGATCGCGCAGCGGCCTGCAGTGCGGCGTGGGCTGAAAGCCCTGGAGAAAGGGTGACATGGCGGCTGGGGGGAAATCGGAGATCGAAGTCTATACTTGGCCGACGCCGAACGGCCACAAGCTCCACATCGCGCTGGAGGAGCTCGGCTTGGCGTACCGGGCGATTCCGATCGACATCGCGAAGGGCGAACAATTCAAGCCGGAATTCCTGAGCATCAGCCCCAACAACAAGATTCCAGCGATCCTCGATCCGGAGGGGCCGGCGGGAAAGCCGTTCGCGTTGAGCGAATCCGGCGCGATCCTGATCTATCTCGCGGAGAAGACCGGCAGCCTCTGGCCCAAGGACGAGCGGGGGCAGTCCGTGGCGCTGCAATGGCTCTGTTTCCAGATGGCGCATATCGGGCCCATGCTGGGCCAGGTGCATCATTTCCGTCACTACGCGCCGGAGCAGATCGAATATGCCATCGCGCGCTATACGGACGAGGCGAAGCGGCTCTATGGCGTGCTGGACCGGCGGCTGGGCGAGGTGGAATATCTGACCGCCGGCGCCTATGGCATGTCCGATATCGCCGTCTTCCCCTGGCTGCTGAACTGGGAGGGGCAGGGGGTGCAGATGTCCGACTACCCTCATGTCCACCGCTGGTACGAGGCGATCGCCGCCCGCCCGGCGGTGCAGCGCGGGGTCGCGGTCCTGGCGGAACTGAAGCGCACGAACAAGAAATTCAGCGATGAAGAGCGGGCGATCCTGTTCGGCGCCAAGCAATACGAGCGGCGCTAGCGGGCGCCATCTGCGCCATCTCGGAGGCCCCCGGCTTGGCGCGCGGCACGATCGACCAGCCTAATGCCCTGGAAAACAACGGGAAGAGGGCGTTTGACAACGCCCATATAGGCCAGTACTAAAGGCCGCACATACGCCGTGGCGCGAGCTGCTCACGTGCGGAGGGGTGGCCGAGCGGCTGAAGGCGGCGGTTTGCTAAACCGTTATAGGACCCTAAAGTCCTATCCGGGGTTCGAATCCCCGTCCCTCCGCCAACTACCATATAAAATATGTTAATATCAATACGTTAGGTAGAGAAGCCGTTTCTACCCACATAGCATCCCTCAATAGACCCATGAGAGATCTAGGGGGCGGCAAAATCTTGCTATTGGCTCGCAGGGATGGACATTCAGGGCACGGAAATGAACATCCGCAACAAGAACGCGCGCGGGATGTACGACCGTGTTTTCGTTTCAGGGTTTGGAGGTGAGAGACCGTTCATCAACTCGCCTTAGGATTAACGAGAGAGCAAAGAAATTTCTGTTGTTAGGCGCAGACCAAAACGACGAAATAGAATTTCCGACGCTACAGAAGATGTCTCAGGAGAGGCCACTACCACCGAAAACAGAAAGGCCCCCTCGTTTCGCAACGACGAAAGTTCAATAGAATTTGGCGAGGTGACGGCTACAATTTTAAACTCGTTTGTATCTGTT
>DASYDA010000362.1:0-1550 GCA_036499865.1 Dongiaceae bacterium
TGTTTGCCCGATATGGTTCCGGTGATCGGCAAGGCGCCCCGCCATGCCGGGTTATGGTTCGATTTCGGCCACCAGCACCACGGCCTGACGCTCGGCCCGACCACCGGCCGCCTGCTGGCGGAAATGATGACCGGCGAGACGCCGTTTACCGATCCCAAACCCTATGCGGTCGAACGCTTTGGTTGACCATCTCTACGGATTGGAGTTTTGGGCAGGACGCGCCGCTTGCGTCGGATGGCCTGTCGCGGCGATACTGAAACGGGCTTTCGAAACGGCATCAAGGAGCGGCGGACATGAAGGTTAACATCGAGATCGATTGCACGCCGCTGGAAGCCCGGCAGTTCTTCGGACTTCCGGACGTGCAGCCGATGCAGACGGCGGTGATGGAAAAGCTGCAGCAGCAGATGATGACCAACATCGCCAGTGTTTCGCCGGAAGCCCTGATGCAGAGCTGGTTCACCTTCGACCCCAAACTCGCCGAGCGCTTCCAGGACATGTTCGCGACCATGGCGGGCCTCGGTAGCACCCGCTCCAGCGACAAGAAAAAATAATGCCGCCCGGGGCAGGCGAATCGCGCGAGACCCCTGAGCTTCGTCCGCCCAGTCTCGGGCTGATGCTGGCCGAGATCCGGGGGATCTTCGAATTCAACACCAGCCTGTTGTTGTCGCCGCTGTTGATGCGGGCGCCGCGCGGCGATGGTCATCCGGTGCTGGCGTTGCCGGGCTTTCTCGCCACCGATCTGTCGATGGTGCCGATGCGGCGATATCTGCGGGAACTCGGATACGACGCGCAGGCCTGGCAGATGGGCCGCAATACGGGCGGCGTGGCAAAGATGCGGGCCGCATTGCTGGATCGGCTGAGCGCGATCCACACCGCCACCGGACGAAAGGTCAGTATCGTCGGATGGAGCCTCGGCGGTGTCTATGCACGCGATCTGGCGCTGCAGGCGCCTGATATGGTGCGCTGCGTCGTGACATTGGGAAGCCCGTTCGCGGGCGATGTGCGGGCCACCAACGCGCGGCGGCTCTACGAAGCGCTGTCAGGCGAAACGGTGGGACAGCATTCCGAACTGCGCGAGGCGATCGCGGGCGACCTGCCGGTGCCGGTGACCTCGATCTATTCGCGCAGCGACGGCATCGTGAACTGGCGAACCTGTCTCGTGCGCCCCTCCGCATCAGCCGAAAATATCGAAGTGTACCTCGCCAGCCATACCGGCTTGGGCGTGAACGCCGCCGCTTTATGGGCGGTCGCGGATCGTCTGGCCCAACCCGAGGGTCAATTCAGGCAATTTGACCCAGCCGGGCCGTTTGCCATTGCATATGCGCCTCCGGAACAGGCACAATCCGCCTAAATGCAAGAGCGCCAGCAAGGCGCCGTGCAATCCCGTCGCGGGAGGAAATCATGAGTGACGCCAAGAAGCTGTCCTCGATGGACGCGTCGTTTCTGTACCTGGAAACGCCGGAAATGCCGATGCATGTCGGAAGCATGGCGATCTTCCGTTTGCCCGACGATTACAAAGGCGACTTCTTCGAGGATTTCAAGGCGATGAT
>DASYDA010000363.1:0-1644 GCA_036499865.1 Dongiaceae bacterium
TCATGAAGGCGCGCTTTTTCCACAGCTCCGGCACGGGGATCAGGTTCTCGGACATCAGGGCTCTTTTGGGCTTTCCTCGGTCGCAATGGTGCTATGATCGCCCTCTTACTTCAAGGCATGGCAACAGTATGCAGCTTCATCTCTCCACCTGGCCGGAAGTCGAAACCTATCTGGCCCGCTCCAAGGCGATCCTGATCCCCATCGGCTCGACCGAGCAGCATGGCCCCAACGGCCTGCTCGGCACCGACGCGCTGTGCCCGGAGATCATCTCGCGCCGCGCGGGTGATGAGGCGGGCATATTGATCGGCCCCACTTTCAATGTCGGCCAGGCCCAGCATCACATGAGCTTCCCCGGCACCATCACTCTGCGCCCCACCACCATGATCGCGGCGATGATCGACTGGGCCCAGTCGCTGACCCGCCATGGCTTCGAGCGCATCTATTGGCTGAACGGCCATGGCGGCAACATCGCCACCATCACGGCGGCCTTCAACGAGATTTATCACGGCGTCACTTTCGACCGTTCGGGCTCCAACCACCCGCCGCTGCGCTGCACCCTGCGCAACTGGTGGGAACTGCCGGGCGTGATGGATGTGTGCCGCCAATTGTTCCCGGTGGGCGAGGGCAGTCATGCCACGCCGTCGGAAGTCTCTGTGACCTATTTCGGCTATCCGGAAGCGGTGAAAAGCGTGACCATGACGCCGCGCATCGCCCCCAACGGCCCGATCCTGGACGCCGACGACTATCGCCGCCGCTTCCCGGACGGCCGCATCGGCTCCGATCCGTCGCAGGCGACCGCCGCGGCAGGCGAAAAGATCGTCACCGCCGCCGTGAAAGCGGTGATTTCGGAGTTCAAACAGTTTGCAGTCAGCTAGGCGGCGGCTGTAACATCCACCTTTCCCAGGGGTGCCCCTTACCGGGCTGAGACCGCAATCCCGCGGATCCCTTAGAACCTGATCCGGCCCCCCTTCTTCACGAAGAAGACCGGCGTAGGGAGAGGCGACGATGAACAAACCCATTCTCGACAAATCCATGGCCATCACGCGCGGCGCGCTGCCGGGCTCGAAAAAGCTGCTGGTGAACGGTGTGCCGTTCCGCGAAGTGGCGCTGTCGGGCGGCGAGGCGCCGGTCTGGCTGTACGACACATCCGGTCCGTATACGGACGATACTGCCACCATCGACATCGAAAAGGGTCTTGCCGCCCGCCGCCGCGAATGGATTTTGGCGCGCGGCGATGTGGAAGAATATGAAGGCCGCGCCCGCAAGCCGGAAGATGACGGCCTCAAGCCCGGCGAAAAGCTGACCGTGCAGCAGTTCGACCGCAGCGGCATCAAGCTGCTGCGCGCCAAGCCGGGCCGCAACGTCACCCAGATCCACTACGCGCGTCAGGGCATCATCACCGAAGAGATGAAGTTCATCGCCGCCCGCGAAAATCTGGGCCGCTCGGCGCTGCCGCGCGACGGCAACAGCTTCGGTGCGGCGATCCCGGACGAGATCACGCCGGAATTCGTGCGCGACGAGATCGCGCGCGGCCGCGCCATCATCCCGTCCAACATCAACCACCCGGAAACCGAGCCGATGATCATCGGCCGCAACTTCCTGACCAAGATCAACGCCAATATCGGCAACAGTGCCGTCACGTCT
>DASYDA010000364.1:0-17344 GCA_036499865.1 Dongiaceae bacterium
GCTGGACAGCGTCGAAGTCTTCGTGCTCGACGAGGGCGATCGCATGCTCGACATGGGCTTCATCCGCGACATTCGCCGCATCACCCCGCTGCTGCCGAAGCAGCGCCAGACGCTGCTCTTCTCGGCCACCATGCCGAACGACGTGGCGACCTTGGCGAAGGGCCTGCTGACCGATCCGCTGCGGGTCGAAGTGGCGCCGCAATCCACCACCGCCGAGCGCATCGAACAGCGACTCTATTTCGTGGCCCGCGGCCACAAGCGCGCGCTCTTGTCAAAACTGCTGGGCGATGCCGCCATGAGCCGCGCCATCGTCTTCACCCGCACCAAGCACGGCGCCAACCGCCTGGCCGAACAGCTTGAGAAGGACGGCTTCGGCACCGCCGCCATCCATGGCAACAAGAGCCAGGGTGCCCGCCAGCAAGCTTTGAATGCCTTCAAGAATGGCAAGGTGAAGGTCTTGGTCGCAACCGATATCGCCGCACGCGGCATCGATGTCGACGGCATTACCCATGTGGTGAACTACGAATTGCCCATGGAACCGGAAGCCTATGTGCATCGCATCGGCCGCACCGCGCGTGCGGGAGCCGCGGGCATCGCCCTCAGCTTCTGCGACGGCGAGGAGCGCGGCTTGCTGCGCGACATCGAGCGCATCACCCGCATGAAGCTGCCCGTCGTTGAAGATCATCCCTTCGTCGGCGTGGCGGACGATCCCTCGCAGCATTCCGATCGCGAAGAGCGCCGTCCCGGCCAGCGTCGCGGCGGTGGCGGCCAGCCGCAGCGTCGCGAATCGCATGCGAATTCGCCGCGCCGAAGCGATGGCGGCAAGCGGACCGAGGGGCATACGAAGAGCAGCCACGGCCAGAACAGTCATGCTCACGCCAGCAATGGACATGCCGGTAATGGACATGGCCGTAGTGGCCACTCCGATAACGGTCACACTGGCAGCGGCCATGGCCATGGCGGCAATGCGCATCGCGCGAACACGCAAGGCGGCAAACCGAGCCATGGAAGTCCTCACCGCGGCAAATCCAGCCAGGGTGGGAAGCCTCGGGGCGGCGGCCATTCCGGCAGCCGCGCCCAGAGCGGCAGGTAACCAAAACACCCGACCCGCTCTTGCGGGTCGGGTTCCTCATTTCCTGGCGTAGCCGATCGCGCGCAAGGCTTCGCCGATTTCGTCCAGGACCACGGGATCGTCGATGGTCGCCGGCATCGCATAATCCTGGCAGTCGGCGATCTTCTGCATCGTCCCGCGCAAGGTCTTCCCCGATCGGGTCTTCGGCAACCGTTTCACCACCGTCGCGGTCTTGAAGGCCGCGACCGGCCCGATTCTTTCCCGCACCAACCGCACAACCTCGCCGGCGATCTCGCCATGCGGCCGGTCCACGCCCGATTTCAGCACCAGGAATCCCAAGGGCACCTGCCCTTTCAGATCGTCGTGCACCCCGATCACCGCGCATTCCGCGACATCCGGATGGCTGGCCAGCACCTCCTCCATGCCGCCGGTGGAAAGCCGATGGCCGGCCACGTTGATGATGTCATCAGTGCGGGCCATCACATAGACATAGCCATCATCGTCGGTCATCCCGGCGTCCGCCGTCTGGTAGAAGCCGGGGAAGCGCTCGAGATAGCCGCTCAAGTACCGCGCATCGTCGTTCCAGAGCGTCGGCAGCGATCCCGGCGGCAGCGGCAGCTTACAAACGAGATTGCCGATATCGCCGGGCTTCGCGGGCTGCCCCGCTTCATCCAGCACCCACACATCCCAACCCGGCACCGCCCGCGTCGGCGAGCCGTGCTTGACCGGCAGCTTTTCGATGCCGATGCAATTCGCCGCGATAGCCCAGCCGGTCTCGGTCTGCCACCAGTGATCGATCACCGGAACCTTGAGGTGGCGCTCCGCCCATTCCAAGGTTGCGGGATCGGACCGTTCGCCCGCCAGGAACAAGGCGCGGAAGCCCCCGAGGTCGTATTTTCTCAGAAGCTCGGCATTGGGATCGTCGCGTTTGATGGCGCGGAAGGCCGTCGGCGCCGTGAACAGCGCCTTCACGTGATGCTGCGAGACTACGCGCCAGAACGCGCCGGCATCCGGTGTCCCTACCGGCTTTCCTTCGTAGAGAATCGTGGTGCAGCCTTTCAGCAAAGGCGCATAGACGATGTAGGAATGCCCGACCACCCAGCCGATATCGGAAGCGGTGAACCAGGTTTCTCCAGTCTCGACGCCATAGACATTCCCCATGCTCCAATGCAGCGCCACCGCATGACCGCCGTTGTCGCGGATGACTCCTTTCGGTCGCCCCGTGGTGCCCGACGTGTAAAGAATGTAGAGCGGATCGGTGGCGGCGACGGGCACGCAATCGGCGGGCTTCGCACCGGCGACCGCATCCGCCCAATCGATGTCTCGGCCGACGATGAGCTTTCCCTCTTCCATGGGACGCTGCAGCACGATGCATTTCTCGGGCTTTGCGGAAGCCAGATCGATCGCCGCATCGAGCAATGGTTTGTAGGGGATCGTGCGGATGACTTCGACGCCACAGGAAGCGGTGACGATCACCTTGGGTTTTGCGTCGTCGATACGGGTCGCAAGTTCATTGGCCGCGAACCCGCCGAATACCACGGAATGGATGGCGCCCAGCCGTGCACAGGCCAGCATGGCGATCACCGCCTCCGGCACCATGGGCATATAAATAATGACCCGGTCGCCCTTGACGACGCCGAGCTTCGCCAGCGCGCCGGCGAACAGCGCCACCTCGTCGCGCAGTTCCCGATAGGAGAATTTTCTGACGGTCTGGGTGACCGGAGAATCGTGGATCAGCGCCACCTGGTCGCCGCGCCCGGCTTCGACATGCCGATCGAGGCAATTCCAGCAGGTGTTGAGACTACCGCCGGAGAACCAGCGATAGAAGGGTGGATGCCGATCATCGAGGACGCGGTCCCAGGGCTTCAGCCAATCGATCGCCATTGCCGCCTCGCCCCAGAAGGCAGCGGGATCTTCGATAGAACGCCGGTAAACGGCGTTGAATTTCGCCGACATGGCCAGACCTCCCATTCGCCCCGCGCTTAAGACGCGCGAAGCTGTTGTTTTCCCGCATCTTGAGGAAAACATCCAAGGCGGGCAAGGCCTTGCCGATGGAAGGCGGAATCAGCGCCGCGGCTTCTTGAGGTGCTCTTCGAAGGCCGCTTTGTAGTCGGGATGCCAGCGGGAAAGCGCGGGGCGATTTTCGATGATGTCGCCGGCGGCCCATTCCATGCGCCGCTCGTCGAGCTCGCGCGGCACCGCATTGTCCGGGCAGAGGATATAGAAGTCGCCGCGGGCCAAGGCCGGCAGCATGAAATCGATCACCTGATCGGACGTCCAGGCATCGGCCGGCTTTTCCGTGCGCCCACGCGCGGTCAAGGACGTGAAGACGAAGCCCGGGATCAGCAGATGCGCCGTGACCTTCGAGCCTTCCTGATTGCGCAATTCATGCGCGAGGCCCTCGGTGACGACCTTGATGCCCGCCTTGGTCACGTTATAGGCGGTGTCGCCCGGTGGCGTGGTGATGCCCTGCTTCGAGCCGGTATTCACGATCGCGGCCGGCTTGCCTTGCGCCAGCATGGCCGGCGCGAAAGCATGGACGCCGTTGATCACACCCCAGAGATTGACGTTGATGAGCTTTTGCCAGCCGGCATAATTGCTCCAGGGCCCGCCGCCGCCCTCGACACCGGCATTGTTCATCAGGATGGCGACATCGCCGAACGTCTTGTAGGCCGCATCCTTCAGGCGCTCGACCTGATCCATCCGGCTGACATCGGTCGCCACCGCAAGCACATCGGCGGACCCGCCGCGCGCCAGCTTGCCCACCTCGATCGCGGCCTGATCCAGCGTCGGTCCGTCAAGGTCCGCGATGCAGACCTTCATGCCCATCCCGGCGAAGCGCTTCGCCGCCGCCAGGCCGATCCCGCTGGCGCCGCCGGTGATCACGGCCACACGGCCCGTGGTGAGTGCTGGATGCTGCTGTTCCGCCATCGCCTGACCTTCCTCAGGCGATCATGCCGATCGCCTGCTTATAGACGTCGAGGAGCTGCTCCTGCTCAACGCGCTCCTGGGTGTCCATCTTACGCAAACGGACGATCTGGCGCATGATTTTCGTCTCGAAGCCCGAGGACTTGGCCTCCGAATAGACTTCCTTGATGTCGCCGGCGAGGGCTGCCTTTTCCTCTTCCAGACGTTCGATGCGCTCGATGAACGATTTCAATCGGTCAGCGGCAATTCCGCCTGCATCGGCCATAGTCTTGCTCCATCTTTTCGGCGAATCGGTGTTTAAGGGCGGCAATCTAGCGGGCCGACCGGTATGCGGCAATCGAATGAACCCTGTGGAAAAGGTGAATAACGTGTGTCGTTGTCCCGGCGGGGAAAAACGGGCACAGTGCGGCATATTTTCGTGACCCAGATCCCGTGACGAGGTCATCATGCCGGCCCGCGATATCGCGCTCGCGGTTCTCATCCAGGTTCTCTGGGGACCGATCTACACGCTGACCAAGCCGACGCTGTCCTGGTTCCCCACCCTGATGCTGGTCGCGATGGTCTACTCCATCGTCGCCCTGGTCTTCACACCCTTCATGCCGCGGCCGAAGACCAAGCGCATGACCCTGTTTCTGATGGCATTCTTCGGCGGCACGCTGCAGACCAGCATGGTCTTCCTGGCCCTCAAGCTGCTGCCGGCCTCGACCGCGATCCTGTCGATGCAGTTGCAGTTGCCCGTGGCGGTGGTCGCCTCATGGTTCATGGGGCGGGACAAGCCGAACCTGAAGAATTCGATCGGATCGTTGGTATGCCTGATCGGCGTCGCGGTCGTGGTCGGGCGTCCGGAAGCGACCGACGCCTGGCTCGGCCTGCTTGCCATGACGATCGGCGTCGTCTCCTGGTCGGTGGTGCAGGCGATGGCGCCGGTGATCTCCCGTGATCACGGAATGACGCTCTACACGGCGATGGCGCGCTATGCAGCGCCGCAGATGATCATCGCATCCCTGGTCTTCGAATCCGGCCATATCCAGGTGATCGAAACGGTGCCCTTGGTGGCCTGGGCGGCCGTGATCGGGATATCGATCTTCGGCTTCGCCCTCCCCTATGCGATCTGGTACTGGCTGCTGATGCGCCACCGGATCGATGAACTGACGCCCTTCCTGCTCCTCATGCCGGTCTTCGGCGTGATCGTGGCCGCGTACCAGCTCCATGAACCTTTGCCGCGAAGCTTGATCCTCGGCGGCGGCATCATTCTCGCCGGGCTTGCCGTGATCGTGTTCAGGCGGAGGAACCGGCTGCAGGTGCAGGAGCCGAAAATAGAGACTCCCCTCAGATAACAACCATCAGTGCTTGTGGG
This sequence comes from Dongiaceae bacterium, assembly GCA_036499865.1. Taxonomy (GTDB): domain Bacteria; phylum Pseudomonadota; class Alphaproteobacteria; order Dongiales; family Dongiaceae; genus Dongia. The sequence goes on from DASYDA010000364.1 coordinate 5,358, forward strand.
AGATCTCGAGGCCTGCCTGCTGCTGCGGCGTGGCTTCCTTCTGGTACTTCTTCTTCCACTCGTCATAGGGCATGCCATAGACGACTTCGCGGGCCTCCGGATCGGGCAGCTTCATGCCCCGCTCCTCCGCCGCCTCGCGATACCAGCGCGATAGGCAGTTGCGGCAGAAGCCGGCGAGATTCATGAGGTCGATGTTCTGCACATCGGTGCGCTCGCGTAAGTGCTGCACCAGGCGGCGGAACGCGGCGGCTTCCAAGTCGATCTGCGTTTTCTGATCCATGACGGTCCTCGTGGTGTGCCCCGTGGTGTGCCCCCGTGGCGTAGTTGCCGAGGATTATATCGGCATCGCGCGACCTCCGGTCAACCGGAACCGATCGGGCCATAGACCCTCTCATCGGCAAGGACATCGCGCAACACGGCGATAAGCCGATCGCCCCATTCGGCGACGCCTGCGGCATCGCCGATCAGGTCCTGGCGCATCTCGATCAGCGCATGCGGCAATTTCGCGGTTTCCGCATGGGCGACGACGGAATAACCGTGTTCGTCACGCCCGCTATAGGGCTCGTTGTCGCCGACCACCAATCCCGGCTCCTTCAGCAACCGGGCCATGAGCGGCACCGGCAACCGGGGATCTCGATTCCAGAGGATGCCGATATGCCAAGGTCTCTGCAGGCCGTTCATCCGTGGCGTGAAGCTGTGCAGCGACAGAACCGCCGGCATGATTCCGGCTTTCAACCTGGCATCGACCATCGCCGCGACGGCTTGATGATAGGGTTCGAAGATCGCCGCCGCCCGGGCCTTGCGATCGGCTTCGCTCAAGCCGCGATTGCCGGGAACCGGGATGCGGTCGCTTTCCTGCGCGATCGAGGTGGGATCGTCGAGCCGCCGGTTGCAGTCGATCACCAGGCGAGAATAGGTGCCGAGCACGGCCGGCGCATCGAGCGCCGCGGCAAGGCGCCGCGCCAGCGCGCCGATGCCGATATCCCAACCGATATGCTGATCGAGTTCCGCTTGAGACAGGCCGAGCCTGCCGAAACGTTTCGGGATCGCCCGGCCGGCATGATCACTGAACAGGACCAGCCGCGCCCGGCCTTCAGGGTTGATCAATTCGAAGGGTGTCGGATCGCCGGCGACGAGCAGATCGCCCGTCTTTTCACCTGATTCAGCCACGCCAGTATCGCTGCCGTTGATTGACCATAGTCGACGCGCAGCTTAGAAGAAGCGCCGGTCCCTGTCATTCACCGCCTTTCCGGTTTCCATGACCGCGTTGCGCCAGCATCCCGAGGCCGCCCATAAGATCGCCCTGCCGGCCTTGCTCCTCGGCGCCACCCTCATTTCCTTTTCCGGCATCTTCGTGAAGCTCTCCGAGGTCGGTCCGACCTCGACCGGTTTCTTCCGCATGGCGCTCAGCCTGCCGATTTTCCTCATCTGGGCGTTGCGGGACGGCAGGCGAATCGGCAACGGCGCCCTTATCCCCCATGACAAGCGCTCGATGGCCTTTGCAGTGGTGGCGGGCGTCGCCATCGCCGCCGACCTCGTCGCCTGGCACTGGTGCCTGCACATGACCACCGTCGCCACAGCGACCCTGCTCGGCAATACCACGCCGATCTGGGTGGCGCTGGGCGGCTTCCTGTTTCTGCGCCAACGCTTCGACGCGCTGTTCCTGATCGGCATGGCCCTGGCCTTGCTCGGCGCCTGGGGCCTGCTCGCCGGCGGCGCGAAGACGGTGGAGATTCGCGAAGGACTCGCCTTCGGCCTCGGCATCGTTGCCGCCATGGCCTATGCCGTCTATCTCAGCGCGGGTGCCGCGGCGCGGCGCGGGCTTTCCACCGGCCAGGTGATGTTCTGGATCTCCATCGTCGCGAGCGTGCTGCTGCTGCCTGTAGCCCTTCTCACCGAGGACAACGTCGTGCCGCAGACGCTGCATGGCTGGGCGGTCGTGCTTGGCCTCGCAATGTTGAGCCAAGTCGTCGGCCAGTCGCTGATCAATTGGGCGATCGCCCACCTACCCACCGCGTTCTCGTCGCTGACTCTGCTGTTCAATCCGCTTTTCGCCGCGATCTGCGCCTGGCCGCTGCTCGGCGAGGCTTTGACCCCGTTCCAGATGCTGTCGGGCTGCTGCGTCATCGCCGGAATCTGGCTGGCACGCCGGGCCCGCGCCGGACGGGCCGGTTCCGCCGCGGAAACCGCTGCCGCGGAGACGTGACTTCCCGTCGCCCTCCGGCTTGACCCCCGCGCATTCGTCTTCCTAGAGTGCTCGGCTGAACCAGAGCCGGCGGGAAATCCTTGAATCACGACCGAAAAGAGCTGTTGCGCCGGATGTTCCAGGCGGCGATCGGGGCGGTGGATCCGCTGAAGATCGTGCCGGCACATCTGCCGAAGCCCCCCAAGGGGCGGACGATTGTGGTCGGCGCCGGGAAGGCTGCCGCGGCCATGGCCAAGGCGGTGGAGGAGCATTGGGAAGGCCCGCTCGCCGGACTCGTCATCACCCGTTACGGGCATGGCTTGCCGACAAAAAGAATCGAGGTCGTCGAAGCCTCGCATCCGGTCCCCGATGAAGCGGGACAGCGCGCGGCGCGGCGTATCCTGGAGATGGTGCGCGGGCTGACGCCCGACGATCTCGTGCTTTGCCTCATCTCCGGCGGCGGATCGGCACTGATGGCGGTGCCCGGCGGATCGCTGACCCTGGCGGACAAGCAGGCGGTGAACAAAGGCCTGCTGAAATGCGGCGCCAATATCGCCGAGATGAACTGCGTCCGGAAACATCTGAGCGGCATCAAGGGCGGCCGGCTGGCCGCCGCCGCTTATCCGGCGCAGCTCGTCAGCTTGCTGATCTCCGACGTTCCCGGCGACGATCCTTCGGTGATCGGCTCGGGCCCCACGGTCGCCGATCCCACCAGCAATGCGGATGCCCAGGCGGTGCTGAAGAAATACGGCATGCAGGTTCCCGAAGCCGTGACGCGTCATCTGGCGTCTTCGGAAGCCGAGACGCCGAAGCCCGGAGATCCACGCCTCGCCGGCGTCACCACCCGCATCATCGGCACGCCGCAAGCCGCACTGGATGCCGCCGCGAAAGTGGCTTCCGATGCCGGCTATCGGCCGGTCATCCTCGGCGATCTTGAGGGCGAATCCCGCGATGTGGCGCTGGTTCATGCCGGCATCGCCCGCCAGATCGCGCGGCACGGGCAGCCGGCGGAACGCCCGGCCGCGATCATTTCCGGCGGCGAGACCACCGTCACCGTGCGCGGTCATGGACGCGGCGGCCGGGACGCCGAATTCCTGCTGACGCTCTGTGTCGCCTTGGATGGACATGCCGGCATCCATGCCATCGCCGGTGACACCGATGGAATCGATGGGACTGAAGAAAATGCCGGAGCCGTTCTCGGGCCGGACAGCCTCGCGCGCGCCGCGCAACTGGAGGTCGACGCCAAAGCACGACTGGCCGACAATGACGGTTACGGATTCTTTGCAGCGCTGGACGATCTCGTCGTCACCGGCCCCACGCGGACAAATGTTAATGATTTTCGTGCTATCCTGATCGACTAGGACAAATCATCAACCGAAGATCGAGCGGCAGGGAACGAGCACAGCATGAGACGCCAACGCAAGGCCAAGATCCTCGCCACGCTGGGACCGGCGAGCACCAGCCGGGAGCAGATCGAGGCGCTGTTTCGCGCCGGAGCGGACATCTTCCGCTTGAATCTCTCACACGGCAGCCACGAAGACCACAAGGCGCGTTACGACATCATCCGTGAAATCGAGGAAGACCTCGACCGGCCGATCGGCGTGCTGGTGGATTTGCAGGGGCCGAAGATCCGCGTCGGCGCTTTCAAGGAAGGCGGCATCGAACTTACGCCCGGCCAGAATTTCCGGTTCGATCTCGAATCCAAGCCCGGCGATGCGACGCGAGCGCCATTGCCCCATCCGGAAATCATGGCGGCGGTGACGATCGGCTCGAACCTCTTGCTGGATGACGGACGCCTGCGCCTCACCGTGAAGAAACACGGCAAGGATTTCGCAGACTGCGAAGTGGTGGTCGGCGGCCGGCTGACCGACCGCAAAGGCGTCAATATCCCGGACTGCGTCCTGCCGCTCTCGCCGCTGACCAAGAAGGATCGCCAGGACCTGCGCTTCGGCCTCGATCTCGGTGCCGACTGGATCGCCTTGTCTTTCGTGCAGCGGCCCGAGGACATCGCCGAGGCGCGCAAGCTGATCGCCGGGCGGGCGCGCATCATCGCCAAGCTGGAGAAACCCGCCGCCATCGAACACTTGCAGGAGATCATCGAGCTTTCCGACGCGGTCATGGTCGCGCGCGGCGATCTCGGCGTCGAACTGCCGCCGGAAGATGTGCCGAGCCTACAGAAGCGCATCGTCTCCGCCAGCCGCCTCGCGGGAAAGCCGGTGGTGGTGGCGACCCAGATGCTGGATTCCATGGTGAACGCGCCGGCGCCCACCAGAGCCGAGGCTTCCGACGTGGCGACGGCGATCTATGACGGCGCCGATGCCGTCATGCTTTCAGCCGAGAGCGCTTCCGGGAAATATCCGGTCGAATCCGTCGCCATGATGAACCGGATCATAGAGCGCGTCGAACGCGATCCGTCTTACGCCCGTATCGTCAATGCTTCCCACTATGATCCGGAAGCCACGGGCGCCGACGCCATCAGCGTGGCCGCGGCGCAGGTGGCGCATACGATATCCGCCGCGGCGATCGTCACTTATACGAATTCAGGCTCAACCGCAGTGCGCGTGGCCCGCGAGCGGCCCGAAGTGCCGATTCTCTGCCTGACTGCGGAATTGTCCACTGCCCGCTGGCTGGCGCTGCTCTGGGGCGCGCATTGCGTCCATACCAGCGATGTCCGCACTTTCTCCGAAATGGTGGACAAGGCGCGCCGCATCGCCTTGAAGCAGGAGATGGCCAAATCCGGCGACCGGCTGGTGGTGACCGCCGGCGTTCCTTTCGGCACGCCGGGGGCGACCAACACCTTGCGTATCGCCTGGGTCGAGTAGCGAGCTTTTACTGTGGGGCCGGCAGACTGGGCTTCCAGGCCTTGAGCAAGGCTTCGCCCTTGGCGACGTCTTCCGGTTTCATGTCGGTCTGCAGGAGCTCCAGAACGTTCGTGCCGTCTGCACTGCCCTGGCGCGCAGCCAAGGAGGCGTAGAGATAGGCCTGGACAAAGTCCTTCGGCACACCCACGCCCTGGTAATAGAAACTGCAGAGATCGAATTGCGCTTCGGCCAGGCCTTGGTCCGCCGCGGCCTTGGTCAGCGCGACCGCGAAGGTGGGATTGGCCTGAACGCCTTCACCGGAGAGATAGAGCTTGCCAAGCAGGAACTGCGCGCGGGCATTGCCGGCCTTCGAAGCCGGCTGCAGCCATTTCGCCGCTTCCGTCGGATTGGCCGCAACGCCCTTGCCTTCGAAATACATCTGTCCGACCGCAGCCTGGGCCGAAGCTTGTCCCTGCTCCGCCAGAGGCATGAATTCCTTCAGCGCGGTGGCGTAGTCGCCTTTCTCATAGGCCTGGACTCCAGCAATGCCGTCCGCCGATGCTGGAGCCGCAACGAGCGCCGATCCGGCAGCAATACCCAATACCAACCCCGCCAGACTGGTGCTCAGTTTGTACTTCATCGTCATCCACTTCAGTTTCGCTTACCGGGTTTCGGGTCGTCGGAAACCGCCGCCACCAGATCCGAGCCGCTCGGAGTCTTGCTGAGGCTCTGCGGTATCGCCGCGTAGTCGTCGTATTTGTAGAAGTCCTTACGGAATTGGGGAACGCCGTCCTCGTCCACCCAGGCGGTCATGTATACCACATGGACCGGCATCTGCGTCTTCAAAGGCACCAGCGTGGTCTTGCCGCCTTCGATCACCTGATCGATATGCGCACGCTGCCAGTTCGGATCGTCGGACAGCAGGAAGGCCGCCATGTCGACCGGCTGCTGCATGCGCATGCAGCCCGAAGAGAGATAGCGATCCTGCTTGGCGAAGAGCTCCCTCTGATTGGTGCCGTGCAGATAGACCGATTCCGCATTCGGGAAGTCTAGCTTCACCGGTCCGAGGGCATTCTCCGGCCCGGGCTGCTGCACCAGGCGATAGGGGAAGTTGCCCGGCCCGACCGAATGCCAGTCGATGGATTCCGGCTCCACTTCCATGCCACCGGAGTCGTAGATGTGGAAACCGTGCGATGACAGGAAGCTCGGATCGGCCCGGGCGCGACGCACTTCATCGTTGGATGCGATCTTGCTCGGCGCATTCCATTCCGGATTGAACTTGGCGAGCTTGATGGTGCTGTCGAGAACCGGAGTCTTGCGATCGATCTTGCCGACGATCGCCTTCGTATAGAAGGCGACCTTGCCGTCATCGATGACCTTCACCTCTTGCGAGGGAATGTTCACGATGAGATGGCGCGGTTCCATCTTGCCGCCCTGCTTCCGCATGCGGTCAAGATTGAGCAGGATCATCTGCACGCGCCGCTCGGCGGAAATGTTCAGTTCCTCGAGGGTGCGGCCGCCGATCACGCCGTCGTCGTTGAGCCCGTGATTGCGCTGGAACACGGCGACCGCCGCTTCCAGTTCCGGATCATAGGTGTTGTCGGTATGCGTCGCCGCGGTGAGCTCGCCGGTGGCGAGCAGGCGCGCGCGCAAAGCCGGGACGATCGCATCCGACTTGCCGGGTTCCAGCTTGTCGACCTTCGGCACCGTCGGCCAGCCGCCCGCGAGGTAATAGCCGACAAACTTCGGCAAGGCGGCGTAGAGGCTCCAGAAACGGTAATAGGACGGCCACTGATAATTCATCAGCGCGCCAGGATCCTTCGCCTTGAACGCGTCTTCGAGGATGCCCGCGCCCTTCTGCTTGTCCTTCCCGAGCGCGCTCGATGCATCGATGGCCGTCGCGGTGAAGATCGCCGACATCATGGCTTCGTCGCGGGTCTGCGACTGGGAATCTCCCGGCGCCGCCATCCCGGCGATCGACATCAGGGTCGGTTGCGGCAAGGCAAGGCCGGCATGGAGGGCGCGCGGAAGCTGCACGATCCAGGCCTGGCCGAGAATCGAATAGCCGTTGCCGGTGGTCCAGAGCGCCGCGTTGCCGTGGGCGGCGTAGTAGGCCTTGATGCCCGCCCAATCGATCGGCAGGCCGGCCAGCGCCGGGTCGGCCTGCAATTGATCCAGGGCCGCGGATATCTCCGGGACCGCCGCCTGGATGGGTGCCGGCAATTGCGGGATCTGCTCCTGCTGCTCTTGCTGCTTCTTGAAATCGGAAACCCAGGTTCCCTTATCGGCCTGGGCCGGCAGGGTCGCGGCCAGAATCAAGGCGCCCGAAGCGAGGGCGGCGATCTGGATTGAACGGCGTCGCATATGTCACCAACGGTTTAACGAGGCGGCGGGACCATACCAAAGCCGGCGCCGCCTGTCATGTTAAGCGAGGGGAAATTCATCCCAAACGGGCCGTCGGGTGACTGGCATCACCGCGTTAACGCGTGACTGGCGTCACGGGAGTTAAGCAGTCGCCAATGCCGGGCGGCCGAACGCCGTGGCGGCCACCGTCGATTCCATGAAGATGCGGGGGCCACCGGGCTGTTCGAAAATTGTGTCGTTACGCTCGTGGAAAAGTTCAATCTCCACCGCCCCTGCCGCCCGGGCGAGCTCGGCCGCGGTCGTCATGGCCCATTCCCGGGCATGGTCGCAGGCCGCCTCCAATTCCGCGAAGTCCTTGATCCCACTGGCAAGATGGGCGCGGTACCGGCCTTCGGTCGGCGAGGTGATCGTCGCCGCGACGCGCTGCATCACCCCCCCGGCTACGGCCCCCACCGCATTGGAGACTTCCGCGAAGCGCGGGATCACCAGCCGGGTCCGCATCCGCCGCGCGATTTCCGGATAGTAGCTGCCGACCGGCGCTCCAATGGCCAGCAACGGGTAGTTGAGGCCGATCGCGGCATCGAAGAGGTCGTCTTTGGATTTCGACCCCTCGGGGGATAGCGACCGCTGCAACAGATAGCGACCCAATAAGCCCCAGTGATGATTGTCGATTCCGGCCTGGTCGTTGATCACGGCGTCGAACAAGGCGCGGCCCGATTGCAGAATGACGCCTTCCACCACATCCCGGCACAGCGATTCGGCATCCTTCGGGGGGACCCAGCCAGCACGTGGCGTCTGCCTCAGGAACAGCTTCGCGCCCAACTCCGCCGCCTCGCGGTTCCAATCCGATTGCGCGCCGATCACATGCGAGGCGTCGCTGGGCGTCAATCCGGAGATCACCACCAGACCGCGATCGACCAGGCGCTGGACATACCGAGCGGCGGCCGGACCGAAGATCAGATCCGACAGCGCGACTGGTCCGTCGGCAAGGCGGTCCCAGATCTGCTGCTGCCCGGCGCTCAGGCCTTCGGCGCCGGTATCCAAGGGACGCTGGCGCAGCGCGAACTGGCCGCGATGGGCGAGCATCTCGTCGCTCTCCATCTGCGCCCGCAGGGTATCCAGGATTTCCGGACGCTGCATGGCGAGCAAGCTGAGCGGCACGACGCGACGCGGCCCCAGAATGAAACCATGGTGGTCGTCGATGCGGACCTCGCTGTCGCCACCGAGCCCATAGGTGTGGACAGCGACCGCCTCCACCATGGTTTTCCAGCCGCCGACCGTGGCGCCCTCTTTGTTGAGCACCGGCCGGCCATTGCGCAGCATCGCGATATCCGTCGTGGTGCCGCCCATATCGGAGACGATGACCGTGTCCTCGCCCGAGAGATGCCGCGCCCCCACCAGGCTGGCGGCCGGACCCGAGAGAATGGTTTCCACCGGACAGGCCAAGGCGACCGCGGCGTCCATCAGCGAACCGTCGCCCTTCACCACCATCAGCGGCGCCTTGATCGCCTGCTCGTCGAGCAGCGCCGCCACGGCACGGATGAGCTGCTGGAGCTGGGGAATGAGCCGGGCATTCAGAGCGCAGGTCAGAGCGCGGCGCGGCGCATCCAGTTTCGACGTCAGTTCATGGCCGCAGGAGACCGGCCGGTCGCTGAGTTCGCGGATGAGATCCCGGAGGGCGATTTCGTGGGCGGGATTGCGGACCGAGAAATAGCCGCTCACCGCGAAGGCCGCGACCTTGGGCGCATGCTGCAGGATCGCCGCCCGGGCCGTCGCGACATCCAGCGGCGCCTGCTCGTCGCCGCTCGGCTTATGGCCGCCATTGATGAAGACGACCGGATCGCCGCCGAGCGCGTTCTTCAGATTGGCACGTTCCAGCGCCTTCGCATCGTAGCCGACCAGGATGAGGCAGATCGGCGCACCATGGCCTTCGACGATGGCATTGGTCGCGAGCGTGGTGGACATCGAGACCAGCGCGATCTCCGACGCCTTGGTGCCCTCCGGCATATGGGGGAGCACGCGGTCGATGGCGCCCTTCAGGCCGATCGCGAGATTATGCTTTGTAGTCAGAGACTTGGCGCTGGCTAGGACACCCACTTTGGGGTCGAACAATACGGCGTCGGTGTAGGTGCCACCGGTATCCAGTCCAAGCAGAATTGCCACGTGAAAGTCCTCATTTGAAGATCGAGCGGGATTTGCCCGGAATGGCCGCGCCGGTCAAGGGCCGGCGGAAAGATCACACATATAGGTGCCATCCCTTTGATTCAAATGCAGATAAAGTAAATTTAATTTTGCAATCCAAAGATAGGTATGGCAGCTTGAGCCATCGTATTAATCTTCGTTGAGGGCGGAGCTGTTGCAAAAGCAAGATCAGCAGACCGGAACCATATCCCAAAAATCTCCGCTTTCGATGGGCCGCAGGAAGTTGCTCGGCCTCGGTCTCGGAGCCGCCTCGGTCGGGCTCCTGCCGATGCCGGCCCTCGCTGCGCTCCCCGGCGACAACGACAACACCCTCGCCTTCTTCAACACCCATACCCGCGAGACCCTGCGCGCCACCTATTGGCGCAACGGCCAGGTCGATCTCGGCGCCCTCAAGGATATCAATTTCATCCTGCGCGATTTCCGCAGCGGCGATATCCACCCGATCGACGTGAAGCTGCTCAACCTGCTCACGGAATTGCATCGTCGGACCGCCAGCAAGCAGGCCTTCCAAATCATTTCGGGCTATCGCAGCCCGAAGACCAACGCCATGCTGGCCTCCGAGAGCAGCGGCGTCGCGAGCCACAGCATGCATATGGACGGCAAGGCGATCGACATCCGCCTCGCCGATGTCAATCTCCGCAAGCTTTATAACAACGCCGTGGCCATGCGGGTCGGCGGCGTGGGAATCTATCCCGGGTCGGAGTTCGTGCATGTCGATACCGGTCGCGTCCGGTATTGGTAAAAGCACTAAGCTTCTGAATCCATCCACCTAAATCGACAAATGCCGCGCCTTGACTCTTGCGTGGGCGCGCGCGCCCGGCTAAGCGATGGGCATGGATGGGGCGTGGCGTAGAGATTTCCAAAATCCGGGGCGTTCAACGGTGATTGCAGGCGAGGCCGCCGCGGCGACCTCGCATCCGCTTGCCACCTTGGCGGCCATCGACACCCTCCGCGCCGGCGGCAGCGCCATGGATGCCGCCATCACCGCCGCCGCCGTTCTATCCGTGGTTGAGCCGGCGATGACCGGCATCGGCGGCGATTGCTTCGTCCTGATGTCGGTGGGCGGCAGCGACCGCATCATGGCCTATAACGGCGCCGGCCGCGCCGCGCGCACCGCCGAGCCGGGCTGGTTCCGCAAGCACGGCATCCATCGGATCGACCCGGATAATATTCATGCGGTGACGGTCCCCGGTTGCGTGGAAGCCTGGAACCGCCTCGCTCAGGATCACGGACGGCTCGGCATCGATCGCCTGCTGCAGCCCGCCATCCACTATGCCGAACAGGGATTTCCGGTGGCGCCCCGCGTGGCCGCCGATTGGGCCGAAGAAGTCCAGCGCCTCGCCCGCAACACCGCCGCCGCGCGCCAATATCTGAAAGACGGGAAAGCGCCGAAGACCGGCGATATCGTCCAATTGCCCTTGCTGGCCAAGACCCTGCGGGAAATCGCCTTGAAGGGTACGGCCGGGTTCTACGATGGCTGGGTCGCCGAGGATATCGCCCGCTCCCTCAAAGCCGAGGGCAGCCTGATCCGGCTGGACGATCTCGCATCGCATCGCGGCGAATATACGCTGCCGATCAAGACCGCCTATCGCGGCCTCGAGGTCTGGGAATGCCCGCCGCCGGGCCAGGGCATCACCACCCTCCTCATGCTGAACGTGCTCTCGCAGCTTCCCAGTATCGGGACCGACCCGCTTTCGGCCGAACGGCTGCATCTGGCCGTCGAAACGGCCAAGATCGCCTATCGCGAGCGCGACCGCTACGTGGCGGATCCCGATCACGCCAAAGTGCCGATGGATTGGCTGCTTTCCAAGGAGCATGCGGAGGATCTGGCGGAACTGGTCGATGCCGAGCGCGCCATGGATGTCGGCAGGCTCGATCAGTTCCTGCGCCATCCGGATACCACCTATCTCACGGTGGTCGATCGCGACCGCAACGCGGTCAGCTTCATCAACTCGATCTATTACGGCTTCGGCAGCGCGCGATCGACCGAGCGCTCCGGCGTCCTGCTGCAGAACCGCGGCGCCTGCTTCGCCCTGGACCCCGCGCATCCGAATTGCATCGGTCCCGGCAAACGCTCCATGCACACCATCATTCCCGCCATGGTGACCAGCGACGGCCGCACTGCCATGTCATTCGGCGTGATGGGCGGCGACTATCAGCCGATGGGCCAGGTGCATGCCCTCGCCAATATGGTCGATTTCGGCATGGACCCGCAGGCCGCTTTGGATTTTCCCCGCGTGCATTACGAGGACGGCATCCTCGCGGTGGAGCATGGCGTGCCGGAAGACGTGTTCCAGGACCTCTCGCGCCACGGCCACAGGGTGATGCGCGCCACGTCGCCATTGGGCGGCGGCCAGGCCATCGCCATCGATTGGCAGCGCGGCGTGCTGCTCGCCGGCTCGGACCCCCGCAAGGACGGCTGCGCGCTCGGTTAT
>DASYDA010000365.1:0-2255 GCA_036499865.1 Dongiaceae bacterium
AGATCAAGAGCCGGATGTCGGCTTCATCATCAACGATCAGGATATCATGCGCCATTCAGTTGCGGCCCCAGCTTGCTGTCTTACGCGGTTTCCGCCGCGCGGGTCCTGCCCGGTTCGGCACCCGATTCAGTCCCCGATTCAGCTCTCGATTCAGGGAGGTGCGACTCTGCGACATTCGACAGCGCTACGTCTATTGGAAAAGTCATAAGGATCGAAGCGCCGCCACCCTCGCGGTCGCTGAGGGAGAGCGTGCCGCCATGATCTTCCAGAATCTTCTTCACGATGGCGAGTCCGAGTCCCGTGCCCTTGCTGCGGGTCGTCACATAGGGCTCGGTCAAGCGTTCCCGGCCGTGTTCCGGCAGGCCGCGGCCGTTGTCTTCGATGCCGATCAGCAGCCGGTCGTTCGACCGCCTGGCCCACAGATGAATGCGGCCCTGGCGAATTTGGTGGGGTGCCAGGTCCATCCCATCGCCTTTGCCGCGTTGCTCCTCTTGCCATTCTTCGATGGATTCCGCTGCATTTTTCATCAGATTGGTGAGGGCGCGATTGACCTGCGACGCATCGCAAACCAGCGGGACCGGGTCTTGCGGCAGATCGACGACATATTTGATCAACGGATGCGCGTTCTGCTGGAGGAAAGCGGCCTGCCGTGCGAGTTCGCAGGCGTCTTCCAGGTGCAGCACCGGCGCCGGCATGCGTGCGAAAGCCGAGAATTCATCGACCATACGCCCGATATCGCCCACCTGGCGGACGATGGTGTCGGTACAGGCGGTGAAGGTGTCCGGATCCTCCGTGATCTGGCGCAGATATTTCCGCTTCAAGCGCTCCGCCGAGAGCTGGATCGGCGTCAAGGGGTTCTTGATCTCATGGGCGATTCGCCGGGCAATGTCGGACCAGGCGGCCTTGCGCTGGGCTGACAGCAGTTCCGATACGTCGTCGAACGTCACGACCAATTTGGTATGCCCTTCGTCTCCGGTCTCGGACACGATGCGGACGTGCAAGGTGCGGTGGATCGAGCCGCGATTAAAGTTGATCTGGCCGTCCGCGGTTCCCGAATTCCGGCTGCGGGCGCGTTCGACGATCTCGGCCATCTCCGGCGAGATCGCCGAAACCGGCTTTCCGACCAGGTCCATCAGATTGACGCCGAGGAGCTCGGAAGCGGAACGATTCGGAAAATCTATGGTGCCGTCATCCGCGAGGCCGATCACGCCCGCCGAGACGCCCGAGAGCACGAGTTCGGTGAACCGCCGCCGGTCGTCGAGCTGGCGGTTGACGGCCATGATGGCATGCTGCTGGTTCTGGAGCTGGATGGCCATCACGTTGAAGGTGCGGCTCAAGCCCGACAATTCGTCGTCGTGATGGCCGATCTTCACCCGCACGCCGAGTTCGCCCGCGCCGATCTGCTCCGCCGCGGAAGCCAACCGTGAGATCGGTTTGACGATCTGGGTCGCCGAAACGATGGCCACCCAGATGGCGCCCATCAGGATCAGCAAGGCGAGAATCGGAAAGATCAAGCCAACGCGAATCTGGAACGTCGTCCGATTGAGCTCGAGCTGGTGATAGAGATCCACGGCATCGGTGTATTTCCGCTGCGCCGAAGCCATGCCGCCGTCGATCGTCCGGCCGACATAGAGATAGAGCCCTTCCCGCCCATCGAGCAGGACCAAGGCGCGGACCCGTCCGCTCACATAGCTTGGCACATTGGCGATGCCGCCGTTATTGGCGGCGGCAAAGGCGCCCGGCGGTATTTCGATCTCCGGCCGCGACATCGGGCCGAATCCGCTTGCGATCACCTGCTGCTGACGGTTGATCACCGCCGCTTCGGACAAATCCCGGAATTTGACCTGGTATTCGAGGAAGTTGGTGAGTATTCCGCGGATGGGCGTATTGAGCGTGCCGGAGCGGCCAAGATCCTTGGCGACCGAAGCCGCGTCGATGCTGACCCGCTCTTGCTGCTCCCTCGAATATTCGTTGGCGAAATTCAACGAGCTCTCGACCGCGTCCTGGATGCGCTTGCTGAACCAGACATCGAGGCCGTAATTGAGAAAGAGCGTGACCAATGCCGAGACCACCAGCGTCGGGATGATCGCCACCAGACCGAAAAGCAGCACCAGCCGGGCATGCAATTTCGCGCCGGCGAGACCCCTGCGGCGCCCCACGAAAAGCAGCACCACGCGGCGCGCCACGATGAGGCCGAGCGCCAGAGCGACGATACCATCGACCAGCAACAGCCAACTGATGAGCTTCTGGCCGCC
>DASYDA010000366.1:0-3996 GCA_036499865.1 Dongiaceae bacterium
CAATTCGCCACGTTCGCAGCCGGCGATGCTCGCCATGGAGACCGGCACGAAAGGCGGGCGAAACGTCGTGGTCCCCGTGATATCGCGGCCGGTGCGCGCGGCCAGCACGGCGAGACCGTTGACGTTCGAGGTCTTGCCCTGGTCCACCGCCATGCCGAGCGTCGTATAGCGCTTCAGATGCTCGACCGCGGCAAAGTTCTCCCGCACCGCGATTTCGATATCCTTCACCGTCACATCGTTCTGCAGATCGACCCAGATGCGCCGTTTCGATGCGATCGGAGCCCGTGGCGGCGCGCTCCACACCATGGTTTTCGCCGTGCTTTTCGGCGCCTTATCGGTAGTCGCGCCCGCAGCCGCGGCGCCTTCCGTCATTGCCGCGCCGAGATCAAAGACGCCGTTTGCCGCCCCCGCCACGTCGATGCCCGGCATTTTGATCCCAGGTCGGAAAGCACCGATACGCGCATCCCATTGCGGCTTGCCCTTGGCATGGCAGTAGAGATGCAGGCTGGGCGTCCAGCCGCCGGATACCGCGATGAAATCCGCGTCCAGGCGCGCGCCATTGCTGAGAAGCGCTCCCTCGACACCGTTCTTGCCGAGTACGCCCGCGATCTGCGTTCCCAATCGGAGCTCGATGCCCAATTTCCGAACCGCTTCGGCGAGGCCGGTTTCCGGAGACAGGGCGTTGCGCGCTTCGACGATGCAAATCTTGGCTCCGGCCGCTTGCAGAACCATCGCTGGCTCATAGGCGGAATCATTGTCAGTCGCCACGATCACGTTTGAACCCGCACGCACGGCATAGCGGCGCAAATAAGTGAGCGCCGCATCGGCCAGCATCACGCCGGGCCGGTCATTGTCGCCGAACAGCAAAGGCCGTTCGATGGCACCCGTGGCCAGCACGATCTGGTGGGCGCGGATCAGCCAGATCCGCTCGCCATTCTCGCTGCCGGCCACACTCTTCTCGACCACGGCAACCGAATTGTGATCGTAAAGCCCGAAGGCGGTCGACCGCTTGAGAATGCGCACCCCGCCTTCCGCGAGCTTGTGCTCCGTCGAAGCCGCCCATTCGCCACCCGGCATGCCGTCGATCTCGGCTGCGCGCCGCAGCAGCATGCCGCCAAGGCGATTCTGCTCTTCCACCAGTAGGACCTTGCGGCCTCGGCGCAATCCCGCTTGCGCCGCCGCCAGCCCCGCCGCGCCGCTACCGATCACGCAAAGATCGACACTTTCGTGGCGATGTGTGCCGGACCAGGCGCGCGTTTTGGGATTCAGCCGGCCCAGCCCGGCCATAGCGCGGATCGAATCCTCATAGCGATTCCAGCCCGGCCAGATGAAGGTCTTGTAGTAGAAGGCTGCCGGGATGAAGCGCGCGAAACGGTCGAGGAAGGCCAGCCGGTCATGCGCCGCCGTTCCCCGTGAATGAACCGAACGGAGCCGCAATCCATCGGTCAGAGGCTCCAGGGTCGCGCGCGCATTGGGATCATGCCGCGCCCCATCCACGAGATCGAGGATGGCATTGGGTTCTTCCGCCCCGCTTCCGAAAATCCCGCGCGGGCGGTGATATTTGAAGCTGCGGCCGACGATCCGGATACCGCTCCCCAACAGCGCGGAAGCGAGCGTATCGCCCGCGAAACCGCGACAAGGCGCGCCGTCAAAACTGAAGTCGATGGGACGCGACCGATCGATCTCGCCTCCTTCCGGTATTCGGATGGAACTCGTCATGGCAGCATCGGGCTGGAACCCGCGATCTCATGGGTGACGGTGTCTCGCTGCAGTTCGAACCAACGACCGCATCCGCCGGTGTGAATCCAGAGCTCGCGGGCGGCGCCCTTCGCGTTGCGGCGGAAATGAAGGTAATCCGCCCATTCCCGATCACTGGCGGAACGTGGCGGGCGCGGATTGCCGGCATCGCCGGCATAGCGGAATTCGGCATCGATCCGCGGACCACACCAGGGGCATGGGAACATCTGCATCTTTCAGCTCCTAATGCGCCACGCCGGCATGCGCTTCGTCGATCAGCGCGCCGCTCTCGAAGCGGGCAAGATCGAACGGCTCGGAAATTTCATGATGACGGCCGGTGGCGAGCACATGGGCCAGCAAGGTCCCTCCGGCCGGTATCGCCTTGAACCCACCCGTACCCCAGCCGCAATCGAGGTAAAGCCCCTCGATCGGCGACGGGCCGATGATCGGCGAGTTGTCGGGCGAGGTATCGACGATTCCGCCCCATTGCCGCATCAGCTTCAGGCTCGCGAAGGCAGGAAACATCTCAATAAGCGGCGCGACCACCGATTGTGTGACGAGGAAACCGCCGCGCTGCGCATAGGATGGCGAGCGGTCTAGGCCGCCGCCCATGACCAATTCGCCCTTGTCCGACTGGCTGACATAGGCGCCATGGCTCGAGGACGACACCACCTGATGGAGGCACGGCTTGATGGGTTCGCTCACCATCGCCTGGAGGGTGTAGCTCTGCAACGGCAGCCGGAAACCCGCCATCTCCGCCAGGACGCCGGAATGGCCCGCCGTCGCCATGCCGATGCGATCGGCGGCGATGCGTCCGCGGCTGGTTTCCACCGCGACCACGCGTCCTGACCGGATATCGAAACCCGTAACCTCGCAATTCTGAATGATGTGGACGCCGAGGGAATCCGCGGCGCGCGCATAGCCCCAGGCCACGGCATCGTGGCGCGCTACGCCGGCCCGCCGCTGCAGCAAGGAGCCGAGAATCGGCCAACGAACATCGAGGTCCGTATCGAGCAGCGGGACTTCTCGCAATGTCTGGTCGCGATCCAGGATCTCGATATCGATCCCGTTTATCCGCATCGCATTGGCGGCCCGCGCCATGGCTTCGAGCTCCGCCTCGTTATGCGCCAGCTCGAACATCCCGCGCTGGGAGAACATGATGTTGTAGTTGAGCTCGCGCGAAAGACCTTCGTAGAGCTTCAGCGACATCTCATAGAGCGCCGCGCTCGACGGATAGAAATAGTTGGACCGGATGATCGTGGTATTGCGCCCGGTATTGCCGCCGCCGATCCAGCCCTTCTCCAGCACGGCGACGCGTCTGACGCCATGCGTTCGGGCCAGATAGTAGGCGGTCGCGAGACCATGACCGCCCCCGCCGACGATAACCATGTCGTAGCGCGGCTCCGGATCGCGGTCCTGCCAGGCGGGCGTCCAGCCTTGCTGACCGGTAAATCCCTGCCGCAACACCGACCAGGCGGAATACCGCGTCTTGTTTTTCAATGCCCCCATGAAGCCCCTGCAGTTGCCGCCCGACGCTGCTAAATGCTCTGCGCGACGATTTCCTTGTTGAATATTTTTACAATAAGGATTGGAATGCGGCAATTGGAAACTTGGCGGGAATCTGAGCGGAAATGGCAACCAAAACCGCCAGGAAAGCAAAGCCGCGCTTCACCCGAGAGACCCCGGAAGAGCGTCGCCGGAAGCTGGTCGAAGCCGCTATCCGCTGTCTCGGCCGGGAAGGAATGCCAGGCTTCAAGGTGGAGCGGATCTGCGCCGAGGCCAAGGTCTCCCTCGGCTTGCTCAATCACTATTTCTCCAGCAAGGATGAATTGCTGATCGCCGTCTACCGCGCGGCGCTCTACGAAGACACCAATGAAAAGATCGCGGCGGCGCTGAGCGGAGGCGCGAAGCTCGATGCCGCTCTGCGTCTCTCACAGATCGTCGATACGATGATCGATCCCGCCTATCTTCGCGCTTCCAATCTGAATGTCTGGCTCGCTCTGTGGAGCGAGATCGTCGTCAATCCGCGCCTGAAGCGCGCGCATCGTACGCTGTATCATCAATACATCGATGCGCTGGCCAAGCTGATCCAGGCGGTCGCCAAAGAGCGTAAGTTGAAGACGGATGCGCCGGCACTTGCACGCAATCTCACCGCGCTGGTGGACGGCCTGTTCCTGGAATGCGCCCTGGATCGAAAGGCCATCACTTACGGACAGCTGCGCCAAGCGGCTTACGATTGGCTTGAACTGCATCTCGGCC
>DASYDA010000367.1:0-3259 GCA_036499865.1 Dongiaceae bacterium
AGAAAGAGCCGGCGAAGGGGAGCAAATAACGTGAGTCAGAATCTCGCCGCCTTTCTCTATCTGATCGCTTCGATCTGTTTCATCATGTCGCTGCGGGGGCTTTCGAGCCCCGTCACCTCCCATGGCGGCCTGCGCTTCGGCGTTGCCGGCATGGTGATCGCCATCCTGACGACCTTGGCGCTGCCCGCCGTTTCGAGCTATGTGCCGATTGTTATCGCCATCATCATCGGCGGCGCCGTCGGCCTGGTGATCGCCCGGAAGATCCAGATGACGGCGCTGCCGCAATTGGTCGCCGCTTTCCACAGCCTTGTGGGCCTCGCGGCGGTTGCGGTGGCCGCCTCGGCTTTCTACGACCCGCAGGCCTTCCATATCGGCGATATCGGCAACATCGAGCCGGGCTCCATCGTGGAAATGAGCCTCGGCGTCGCGATCGGCGCGATCACCTTCACCGGTTCTATCGTGGCCTTCTCCAAGCTGCAGGGCCTGGTTTCCGGCGCACCCCTGGTCTTCAAGGGCCAGCATATCCTCAATGCGGCGCTCGGCATCGCCATCGTGGTGCTGATCGTCGCCTTGATCATGGCGCAGTCGGAGGGCCTGTTCTGGGCGCTGGTCGTGGTGTCGCTGCTGGTGGGTTTCCTGCTGATCCTGCCGATCGGCGGCGCCGACATGCCGGTCGTCGTCTCCATGCTGAACAGCTATTCCGGCTGGGCGGCCTGCGGCATCGGCTTCACGCTTTCGAACCCGCTGCTGATCGTGACCGGCGCGCTGGTGGGCTCTTCCGGCGCCATCCTTAGCTACATCATGTGCAAGGGCATGAACCGCTCGATCTTCAACGTGATCCTGGGCGGTTTCGGCACGGGTTCAGGCGGTACGGCCGCGGGCGGCGCCAAGGCGGCGGACCGGCCGGTGAAGTCGGGCAGCGCGGAAGACGCGGCCTTCATCATGAAGAATGCCAGCTCCGTCATCATCGTGCCGGGCTACGGCATGGCGGTGGCGCAGGCGCAGCACGCGCTTCGCGAAATGGCCGATCTCCTGAAGAAGGAGGGGGCCAAGATCTCCTACGCCATCCATCCGGTGGCGGGCCGTATGCCGGGGCACATGAACGTGCTCTTGGCTGAGGCGAACGTGCCCTATGACGAGGTCTTCGAGCTCGAGGACATCAACCGCGAATTCCCGCAGGCGGATGTCGCCTTCGTCATCGGCGCCAACGACGTCACCAATCCCGCGGCGAAGACCGATCCCAAAAGCCCGATCTTCGGCATGCCGATCCTGGACGTGGAAGCGGCGAAGACCGTGCTCTTCGTGAAGCGCTCCATGGCCTCGGGCTATGCCGGTGTCGATAACGAGCTCTTCTTCCGCGACAACACGATGATGCTGTTCGGCGACGCCAAGAAGGTCTGCGAAGAGATCTGCAAGGCCCTCGGTTGATTGGTGGGATGAGTCATGCATAAGAGTCGGCTCGGCGGTTTCATCATCGATTGCAAGACCGACGATCTCGCCGGCGCGGCAGATTTCTGGTCGCAGGCGCTCGGCATGGAGCAGATCAGGAAGCCGACGGACGAGCCTTCGCCGGAGAAATACGTCCATCTGAAAAACCAGGCGAACCATCTCGATGTCGAAGTCCAGACGGTGGATCATCCGAGCCGCGTCCATCTCGACATCGAAACCGACGATATCGAAGCCGAGGTCAAGCGGTTGGAAAAGCTCGGCGCCAGGAAGGTCCAACAGATCGATTCCTGGTGGGTGATGGAAGCGCCGACCGGTCAGCGCTTCTGTGTGGTCCGCGCCCGCCAGGACGGCTTTGCCGCGCAGGCGAACGTCTGGAAGTGACCTAGAGTCCGCCGACCGTTCAACCTGCAGTCAAAACGACTTCGGCCCGCGGATCGCTCCAACGGGCCGGTGTCTCGAATTCGATTTAACGGCCGCCGCGAGGGCGACCGGGGCAGCGAGGCCTAATAGCCCTCGCGGTCCATGCGCTTGCGGAGCAGCTTACGGTGGCGGCGGACCGCCTCGGCCTTCTCCCGCGCCTTGCGCTCGGAGGGCTTCTCGTAATTGCGGCGCATCTTCATCTCGCGGAAGATACCCTCGCGCTGCATCTTCTTCTTGAGCGCGCGCAGGGCCTGATCGACATTGTTGTCACGGACGAGCACTTGCACTTTTGGCCTGACTCCCTTCGAGCGTTTCCGGCAAAACATAACGGGTGGACCCGAGTCCACCCGACTGGAGGCGGTAGGTAGCATAAGTCCTGCGGCTTGTGAAGCCGTCCCGACACCAAAAATTGCCGGGCGGGTCTTCCTAACCCGCTGATTCCGGCCCATATTCGCAATGCAGCGAAAAACGGTAAAGCATGGCCATCCTGAAAATCGCCCGCATGGGCCACCCCGTCCTGAAACGGCGCGCCGATCCGGTCGCGGACCCCACGGCACCTGAAATTCGTAATCTTATCAATGATATGGTGGAGACTCTTGCCGATGTCGGCGGGGTCGGATTGGCCGCCCCCCAGGTCCATGTCCCGCTCCGGGTGGTCATTTTCCATGTACCCAAAGCCCGCATGGAAGCCGAGAGCGATGCTGCAGATGCGGAAGGCGCCCCGATGACGGTGCTGATCAATCCGATGATCGAGCCCTTGTCCGAGGATATGGTGGAGGGGGTGGAGGCCTGCCTTTCGGTGCCGGGCCTTGCCGGTGTGGTGCCACGGCACGCGCGAATCCGTTATACCGGCCTCGACCTCGAAGGCGCTCCCATAGAGCGCATCGCGTCCGGATTTCATGCCCGGGTGGTGCAACATGAATGCGATCACCTGGACGGCATCCTCTATCCGATGCGGATGCGTGACCTCTCGGAGCTTTCCTTCGTCGAGGAGTTGAAGAAGTTTTCCGGCGCGGAAGCGGAGGATTGATCGATGACCGAGGCCTATGACCGCGACTCCGCCTATGACCGCGATTCCGACCGTGCGCGCCTGCTCGAAGCGGCGCTCACCCATGTGGCCTTCGATGGCTGGAGTGAAACCAGCCTGAAGGCGGCGGCGCGGGATGTCGGCATTCCGCTCGAGCGTGCGCTCAATGCTTTCCCGGGCGGCGCTACGGAACTGGTTGCTTTCCACAGCGAGACGGCGGACCGGGACATGCTGGCGGCGCTCGGTCGCGAACGGCTCGCGGAGATGCGCGTGCGTGACAAGGCGGTGCTGGCGATCCGCCTTCGCCTCGAAGCCAATATCCGCCATCGCGAGGCGATCCGTTCCGGGCTCACTTATCTGATG
>DASYDA010000368.1:0-3406 GCA_036499865.1 Dongiaceae bacterium
CGCGGGGGCTCCGGGTTTCTAGCGCAATTGCGGGGTTTTGTTAATTCGGCTTTTGGTCGCTTTCATTCTCCGCGAAGATCTCGACCCTCGCGCCCAATCCTTGAGCAATATCAAGCAGTTTTGCGGCGAGACGAGGGTCACCGCGGAAGACGATATATTTCAGTCCGTGATTCAGGGCGGCATGGGCGAGATCGGCGCGGTCGCCGCAATCAACGGCGATGATCGGATCCAGTTCCGGGAAATCCGCGCGCAGGATTTCAACCATTTTTACAAAAAAAAGAACGCCGTATTGGATGACGGCGTCCGGCGGGGTCGCGAGCTGGACCGGTTCGCCTGCCGCCCGCGCCGCGTTCAATGCGGCACGGGCTTCGGCGAGGTTATGGATGACGGCTTTGCGAATGGGAAGTTCAGCCGAGCTTGCCCATCGCGACCGCGACATCGCCCATGCGGTTGGAGAAGCCCCATTCATTGTCGTACCAGGTCAAGATGCGCACGAAGACGCCGTCGATCACCTGGGTCTGCTTCAGGTCGAAGGTGGAACTGGCCGGGTTGTGGTTGAAATCCATCGAGACCAGCGGCTCGTCATTGGTGGCGAGGATGTCCTTCAGTGAGCCGTTGGATGCGGCGGCGATGATCGCCTGGTTCACCGCTTCCTTGGTGGTCGGCTTCGCGGTGGTGAACTTGAAATCCACCACCGAGACATTGGGGGTCGGTACGCGGATCGAGGTGCCGTCGAGCTTGCCGTTCAGCGCCGGGATCACCAGGCCCACGGCCTTGGCGGCGCCGGTCGTGGTCGGGATCATGTTCAGAGCCGCAGCCCGGGCGCGGTAGAGATCCTTGTGCATGGTGTCGAGCGTCGGCTGGTCGCCGGTATAGGAGTGGATCGTGGTCATGAAGCCGCGTTCGATGCCGATCGCGTTGTGCAGCACATGGGCGACCGGCGCCAGGCAGTTCGTGGTGCAGGATGCGTTGGAGACGATGGTGTGCGACTTCTGCAGCTTGTCGTGGTTGACGCCATAGACCACGGTGAGGTCGGCGTCGCTCGCCGGCGCGGAGATCAGAACGCGCTTGGCGCCGGCGGTCAGATGCGCGCCGGCCTTCGCCTTTTCGGTGAAGAGGCCCGTGCATTCGAGCGCGATATCGACGCCCAGATCTTTCCAGGGCAGCTTGGAGGGATCGCGTTCGGCGGTCACTTTCATGAAGCCGCGGCCGACATCCATGCCGTCATCCTTGGTCTTCACTTCGCCGTTGAAACGGCCATGGACGGTGTCGTGCCGAAAGAGATGAGCATTGGTCGCGACCGGGCCGAGATCGTTGATGCCGACCACCTCGACATCCTTGCGGCCCGATTCCATGATGGCGCGCAGCACCAGACGCCCGATGCGCCCGAAACCATTGATTGCGACCCGAACAGCCATTACTCGATCCTTCCTTCCAGCTTGCCTATTGATTGCTTAACCTGCCCCGAGGGAATGCACGGATCAAGGCCGCGCATGGCAGTCATGCTTTTGCCCCCGTCATGCATTTGTCATTGCCGGGCCGAGCCCGGCAATTCGCCTACAAACGCGCCTTCACTGCTTCCGCGACGGCCGCCGGCGTGATGCCGAAATGCTTGTAGACGTCCGGCCCCGGCGCCGAGGCGCCGAAACCGGCCATGCCGACGAAGCCGCCGCCCTTGGGTCCGATCGGGCCGAGATAGCGCTCCCAGCCGAATGACACCATCGCCTCCACGGCGACCCGCGGGCCATCCCCGAGAACTTCCGCGCGATAGGAAGCGGATTGCTCGTCGAACAATTCCCAGCAGGGCAGAGAAACCACGGCCGCGCCGATACCTTCCGCGGCGAGCAGCGCCTGCGCCTCGACGGCGATCGCGACTTCCGAACCGGTCGCAAGAATGGTCGCGCGACGATGCGTCGCCGCCGGGCGGATGATGTAGCCACCGCGCGCGCAATGATTGGCGACAGCGGCATCGGCACGGAGATGCGGCACCGCCTGGCGGGTCAGCGCCAGGATCGAGGGCCGGTTGCGGCTGGCCAATGCCAGAGCCCAGCATTCGGCGGTTTCCATGCTGTCGCAGGGACGGAACACCAGCAGGTTCGGTATCGCACGCAAGGCGGCCAAATGTTCGACTGGCTGATGGGTGGGACCATCTTCTCCTTGGCCGATGGAATCATGGGTCATCACATAGACGACTCTTTGCCCCATCAATGCCGAAAGTCGAATGCTGGGCCGCGCGTAATCGGTGAAGCAGAGGAAAGTGCCGCCGAAGGGAATGACGCCGCCATGCAGGGCGAGGCCGTTCAGCGCCGCGGCCATGCCGTGCTCGCGCACGCCGTAATAGACATAGTTGCCTTTGTAATCCCCGGCCTTGATCGGCGTCGCCGTCTTGCCCTTGGTGAGATTCGAGCCCGTGAGGTCGGCGGAACCGCCGATCAATTCGGGCATCACGGCGTTCAGCGCTTCGATCACCCGCTGAGACGCTTGCCGGGTGGCGAGTTTCGGTGCTTCCGATGCGAAGGCCGATTTGATCCCGGCGATGGCGCCCGCAAAACCCTCGGGAAGTTCGCCGATGGTGCAACGATCGAATTCGGTGCGGTCCTTGGTCTCGCCATGGCGCTTGGTCCAGGCGTCGAAATCGCCATGGCTGCGCTCGCCGATCTTGCGCCAGGCATTCAGAATCTGGTCGGGAATCTCGAAGGGTGGATAGGGCCAGCCGAGCTTTTCCCGAGCGGCCGCGATTTCTTCTTTGCCGAGCGGGGAACCATGCGCCGCCGCGGTTCCTTGCTTCTTCGGCGCACCGAAGCCGATGGTGGTGCGACAAGCGATCATGCTCGGCTTGTCCGATTTCTGCGCAGCCGCAATGGCTTGCTCGATCGCTTTGGGATCGTGGCCGTCCACCCGCTGGGTCGACCAGCCATGCGCCTCAAAGCGCAAAAGCTGATCATCGGAAACGGCGAGGTCGGTGGGTCCGTCGATTGAGACATGGTTGTCGTCGAACAGGACGATAAGCCGGTTGAGCTTCAGATGGCCGGCGAGAGAGATCGCCTCATGGCTGATGCCTTCCATCAGGCAGCCGTCACCGGCGATCACGTAGGTATGGTGGTTCACCAGCGGATCGCCGAAGCGTGCATTCTGGATTCGCTCGGCCAGCGCCATGCCGACCGAGTTGCCAAGGCCTTGGCCAAGCGGACCGGTGGTGGTTTCGACACCGACGGTATGCCCATGCTCGGGATGCCCGGGGGTCAGGCTGCCGATCTGACGGAACCGCTCGATCTCCGCCATAGTCATTTGTGAGTATCCGGTCAGGTATAGCAGCGCATAGATCAGCATCGATCCATGACCGGCGGAGAGGACGAAACGATCGCGGTCCGGCCAATCCGGATGGCGCGGATCGAATTTCAGAAAT
>DASYDA010000369.1:0-4162 GCA_036499865.1 Dongiaceae bacterium
GGGCCAGAGATTGAAGTCGCTGGCGGGGCCGGGCTTCCTGGCTTAGGCTTGAATTGACTGCTTTTGGTAGTCCGAATCGGGGCCAAATCGGGGATTTGAGGATTCGATGCACGCATTGATCACCCGCCCGCTCGAAGATGCGAAACCGCTGGCGGATCTGCTTTCCGCGCGCGGCGTCGATTGCATCGTCGAGCCCTTGCTGGAAATCGTGCCGCATGACGACGCCAAGATCGAGCTCGATGGCGTGCAGGCCTTGCTGTTCACCAGCGCCAATGGCGTGCGCGCCTTCGCCACGCACAGTCCCCGGCGCGATATCGGCGTTCTCACCGTGGGCGAAGGCTCCGCCGAAACCGCGCGCGAGGCCGGTTTCAAGAATGTCATGGCGGCGGGCGGCGATGTCGATGCACTGGTCGCCCTGGTCAAGGAAAAGCTCGATCCGAAGGCCGGCCCTCTGTTCCATGGCGCGGGATCCGTGCTCGCGGGCGATCTCCAAGGCAAGCTGGAGCAAGCCGGCTTTACCTTGCGGCGCACCGTGCTCTATGAAGCGAAGACCGCGGCGGCGTTCTCGCCGGAAGCGCGGATGAATCTGGCGCTGGGCGGCATCGACATGGTGCTGCTGTTCTCACCCCGCACCGCCCGCACCTTCGTTTCGCTCTGGAATTCCGTCGAAAAACCCAGCCTGGCGAAAACCGCGGCCTTGTGCCTCAGTGACGCGGTTTCCCGCGAAATCGCCGATCTCGGCTGGCAGAGACTGAAGATCGCCGCGCAACCCGATCAACCCGCCATGCTGGCGCTGGTGGAAGCCGAAATCGCCCGCCGCGAAGCGGTGACAGGGGAGATCACAAAGGTGATTGAAGCACCGGCACAGGAAACTCCGGTTTTCACCAAGCCGTCGGAGCCGCCGATTCAAAACACACGCCCGCAAGATGCGCGTTCGCAAGGCACGAAGGGTCTCGGCAGCATCGTTACCGGATTGATCGCCGGCGCCATGGCGGGCGCTGTCGTGGTGGTCGCCAGCCCTTACTGGCAGCCCTTGGTCGGAATGTCGTCTTCGACCAATACGCAGGTCCCGGAACAGCCTGCGCCCGATCTCGCGCCCATCGAAGCCCGCCTCAATGCCCTGGAGAGTGCCGGCAATAACGGGAAAGGCGGTGCGACCACGGACCAGATCAACGCCGCCGTCAGTGCCGTCACCGGAAAATTCGACCAGCAGATCGCCCCGCTCACCGATCGCATCGGAAAACTGGAGCAGGACAGCGGCACGCCGCCCGATCTGCTGCCCCTGCTGAACCGGATCGCGAAACTGGAGCAGCAGCAGGGTACGATCGCCAGCGCGCCCGCGGCGCCCGACCTCTCCGGCGACGTCACCGCGATGAAGGCAGCCGATGACTCGCTCACCCAGCAGTTGAAAGCAGCGCAGGACCAGATCGCCGCGCTCGAATCGAAACAGGCGACGCTCGACAGCACGGTTTCGAAGATGGCCTCGCAGCCGGCGGCGGTGACCGCCGAGCAGCAGCGCGACACGGCCCTGATCCTCGCCTTGAGCGAATTGCGCGGCGCATTGTCCGTGGATCAGCCCTATGGCGCCCGCTTGCAGGCGATCGACGCCTTGGCCGGCGACGATGCCGGGCTCAAGGTGAAACTGGGCGCGGCGCTCGATCCCCTGCGCCCCTTAAGCGAACATGGCGCGCCGACCTTGACGCAGTTGCAGGCGAATCTGCCCGCGACAGCGATCGCCGAAGCTGCGAATTCCGAAGCGGCGGCGCATGCGGTCGGCGCCGATGCGGGCTGGTCCGAACGCCTGATCAACCGGCTTTCCGAAGCGGTCACCATCCGGCCCGTGGGTGCCGATACGGAAGGCGACGGGCCTCTGCCCCGGCTTGCCCGTGCGGAAGCGCGGCTGAAATCCGGCGACCTCGCGGCCGCCGTCTCCGAGTTCGAAGGCCTGCAAGGCAAGCCGGCCATCGTCGCGAAGCCCTGGCTCGACGGCGCCAAGGCGCGTCTGGCACAGGACCAGGCGAGCGCCGCCCTGGACCAAGCCGCGACCGCTTTGCTCGCGCCCAAATCCCAACAATGAGCGCGGCATGACTCTGGGTCGCACAACCTGGTTCTTCGTCAAGATCGCCGTTCTGGTCACGGTGGCGGTGGTGCTCGCCGACCGGCCGGGCCGCGTTTCGATCACCTGGCTCGGCTATAACGCGGATCTCGCCGTCGGCACGTTGCTTGCCGCCATCGTCGTCCTGATCCTGATCCTCTATGTGATCTGGCGGGTCTGGCACATCCTGCGCCGCGCCCCCACGGATTTCGTGCTGTTCCGGCGCAACCGCCGGCAGGCGAAAGGTTTCCGCGCGCTGACCCGCGGCCTGGTCGCCGCGGCCGCCGGCGACGCCGCCGAAGCCAAGCGCCTGGCCCGCACCGCCCATGGCCTGCTCGACCATTCGCCGCTGACTTTGCTGCTCGCCGCGCAGGCGGCGCAACTCGAGGGCGACGAAATCGCGGCGGGGCGCTATTTCGAGGCGCTCTCTAAGAATCCGGAGGCCTCCCTGCTCGGTCTCCGCGGCCTCACCACCGCCGCGCTGAAGCGGGGCGACGAGACGGCGGCGCTGCAATATTCGGAACAGGCGTTGCAGGCCTATCCCAATGCCGAATGGGCGGCCGAGACCGCGCATCGGCTCCAGGTGAAACTCGGCCGGCCCGCGGAAGAGAGCCTCAAGGCCCTGATGCGCGCGGGATCGATGAGCGCCAAGGCCGGCCAACACCGCCGCTGCGTTCTGCTTGCCGAGAAAGCGCGCCAGTCCTTGCTGGCGGAGGCCGCCGAGCCGGATATCGACACCGCCATCCGCAACGCCCGCGAAGCCTTGAAGCTGGATGCCCATTCGGTGCCGGCACGGTTGATTCTGGCCAATCTGCTGGCGCGCGCCGGCAAGCGCCGCGAAGCCGCGCGGCTGATCGAGCAGGCCTGGGACAGCGCCCCGCATCCGCTGCTCGCCCGCGCTTTCGTCGAGGCGGAACCCGGCGAGCGGCCGAGCGAGCGCATGAAACGTCTGGAGCGCCTGTCGCGCCAGAACCCGGATCATCCCGAAACCCACCGCATCCTGGCGCATACCGCGCTCAGCGCCGGGCTGTGGGGCGAGGCGCGCCGGCATCTCGGTCGACTGCTCGCGCTCGAACGCGCCGGAGAGGGGCTTGCACAGAGCACTTGCCGCGCCATGGCCGTGCTGGAAGACGCCGAGAAGTCGGATCCGGCCGCAGCCCGGCGTTGGCTGGACGAGGCGGCGCATGCCTTGCCCGATCCGGCCTGGATCTGCGCCACCTGCGGTCACCCCGGCGATGCCGGGCCGGCCGCCGGGAATTGGCAGGCGGTCTGCCCCCATTGCGGCGCCATCGATTCCTATCGCTGGCAGAGGCCGGCCTTGCCCGCGGGCGAGATGATCCTCGCGCCCGGATCCGAGATCGTCGCTCCGGAGCCTGGCGCCCTGGAAACAACCGGGATCATCGCACCCCCGCCGAGCAGCCGCTCGGAACCCGGCCGCCCGGAACCCAGCCGGTCGGGAACGTCCCCGGCTTCCCCACTTGGTCTCAAACCCGGTCCGGCGGCAAAACCTGTCGAACCGGGCGCGGAAACCGCCCTGGCGCCCTCGGTTGACGCCGCCCGGTTGATCAACTAGGTTCCCGGCGCGTTCCAGCCGAGCCCGGATGGGCCCGCGCGCCTTCCGCGGTCGCCGTAGTAGCTCAGTGGTAGAGCATCCGCTTCGTAAGCGGGCGGTCGGGGGTTCAAATCCCTCCTACGGCACCACGAAACCTCAATCGCTTAGAAGATTTCAGAGCGAAACTTCGGGGTAACGATTGCCTCGAGGTAACAGGGGAAAATATCAGCTTGGAAGTGATCAAGCCGATCCTCGAAGTCTTCGCGCTCAGGGTGCGGATCCGAGGCGGCGACGCCGGCTTCGTCGGCAGGCGTCGGAGGATGGCCCCAGGATGCGCCCCGGCCTCCCAGGCGGCCAACTCACCAGCGGGCGCGACAATCGATCACCGGATCATTGGCAGCACTTGATCGTAAATTCTGTAGGCCGCGTCGATCACCACAATAACCTGAGCGATCTTTGGCCAAACCCCACCGGGGTGCTTTCGAGCGCTCTGCCATACTCCTATCCAAGCCAGA
>DASYDA010000370.1:0-20413 GCA_036499865.1 Dongiaceae bacterium
TTCAACGGCGTCACCGTGGGCGGCCTCTATTTCCTGGTGGCGAGCGGCTTCACCCTGGTGTTCGGGCTGATGCGCAATGTCAATCTCGCGCATGGCACACTTTATCTCTTCGGCGCCTATGTCGGCTTCGACGTGGCGAACGCGACGGGCTATTGGCTGCTGGGGGTCGGCGCGGGCTTCATGGCGGCGGCGATCGCCGGCGCTCTGATGCAGATCTTCGTGTTCCGCCGCATGGAAGGCGACGATCTCCGGCAGACCCTGGTGACCATCGGCATCTCCATCGTGGGCGCCGATTTGATGCTGGCGATCTGGTCGGGCAATACCTATCAGTTCACCGTCCCCGACTGGATCAACGGCGCGGTGCCGACGCCAATCATGACCGCGGTCCGCTCCAACGGCGTCGCCGTCTTCATGATGTATCCGCTCTATCGCCTAGTGGTGCTGGCGGCCGCCGTCGTCATCGGCATCGCGCTCTGGCTGCTGCTCAACCGCACGCGGATCGGCATGATGATCCGCGCCGGTGTCGATGACCGCGCCATGCTCTCGGCGACGGGTGTCAATGTGCATGTCGTCTTCGCGGCGGTCTTCGCCATCGGCGCAGGATTGGCGGGGTTCGCTGGCGTGGTCGGCGGGTCGGCCCTCTCGATCGCGCCGGGCGAGGATGTCCGCTATCTGCTGGCCTCGCTGGTGGTCGTCATCGTCGGCGGCATGGGCTCGATCACCGGTGCCGCCCTCGGCGCATTGATCATCGGTCTCGCCGAACAGATCGGCCTCGCTTATTTCCCGACTTACGGCGTCGTGCTGACCTTCGTCATCATGGTGGTGGTGCTGGCGATCCGGCCCCAGGGAATCATGGGGCGGCCGGCATGAGTGTGATCGACGCCTCCGTCAGGCAGCCGGGTTCCATCGCCGCGCGGTTTCCGATCGATGCGGGGCATGTGCTGGCGCTGATCGCTCTCTTGCTCTATCCGGCGGTCGCTTCGCCGTTCTTCACCTTTCAGGTCGGCGCTTATGCGCTGATCCTGGGCACCATCGCGCTCTCGCTGATGGTGCTGGCGGGCTATGGCGGCATGGTCAGCCTGAGCCAGATGACGGTTGCCGGCATCACCGGCTACACCATCGCCATCTTCGGCCTGAACGAATCCAACGTGATGGGGTTGGGCTGGCCGATGTGGATCGTGATCCCGTTTGCCATCGCCATGGGCTCGGTGGTGAGCGCCCTGATCGGCGCGCTCGCGGTGCGGACGGCCGGTATCTACATGATCATGATCACCCTGGCGATCGCCACGGCCTTCTTCTATTTCGCGCGGCAGAACTATGCGCTGTTCAACGGTTTCAACGGCTTTCACGGCATCCACGCGCCTGTGGCTTTCGGCATCGACTGGCGCGATCCGGTGCCGTTCTATTATGTCTCGCTGGTCGTCGCGGTCTTCTTCTATATAGCGGTGAGTTACGGGCATCGTTCGACCTTCGGGCTCAGCCTGCAGGCGATCCGCGACAACCCTCGGCGCGTGCGTGCGATCGGTTTCGACGTCGCGGCGCATCGAATTTTCGCATTCTTCCTGGCCGGAATCATCGCTGCGACAGGCGGCGTGTTGCTGGTTTGGTTCAACGGCCAGATCACGCCGGGAACGTGCGACGTTTCGGCCGCCGTGAATTCGCTGGTGATCGCGGTCGTTGGCGGCATCCGCAAGCCGAGCGGGCCGTTCCTCGGGGCGATCCTTTTCGTGCTGCTGCAGAATTTCGCCATCGACCTCATCGACCCGGAACGGTTCAACACCGTGATCGGCCTCGCATTCCTGGCGGTCATTCTGTTCTCGCCGGACGGCCTCCTGGGCCTGTTCGAGCGCCTGAAAACCACCGCCATGGATAAATCGCTGCGCCCGGCCTCCCGCCGCAGCCAAAAAAAGTGAAGCAGGGGAGGGATAAGAAAATGAAACAAGTGGAGGAACTACCATGCTGAATAGACGAAGCCTGCTGACCGCGGCTGCCTTGGCGGCGGTCACCATGGCGCCGATGGCAAGCAGCCCCGCTCTTGCCGACGATGTGATCAAGATGGGCGGGCTCGCCACGCTTGAAGGCGCCTTCACCGTGCTGGGCGAGGACGGCATGCGCGGGCTGAAGCTGGCGCTGCAGGAAGTGAACTACACCGTCGCCGGCAAGAAGATCGAGCTGCAGACGGCTTCGTCCGACGCCTCGCCGGAAAGCGCCGTCAAAGGCGCGCGCAAGCTTGTGGAATCGGGTGGCGTGCAGATCCTGATCGGCCCGCTCTCCGGCTCGGAAGGCATCGCGGTCAAGGATTACGCCAAGACCCAACCCAATGTGACGTTCATCAACGGTTCTTCGGCCGCGCAGGACACGACCCTGTTCAGCCCGGCGCCGAACTTCTTCCGCTTCAACACCGACGGCGTGCAATGGATGGCCGGCCTCGGCGAATATGCCTATAACGAGAAGCACTACAAGAATATCGCGACCGTCGCCGAAGACTATTCCTTCCCCTATAGCCAGGTCGAAGGTTTCATGCTGCCCTTCTGCAAGCTCGGCGGCCATGTGACCACCAAGCTCTGGGTGCCGATCGGCAACAAGGATTTCTCCTCGGTCATCGCCTCCATTCCTGACGATGTCGATGCCATCTACGTGGCGCTCGGCGGCGCCGACGCGATCAACTTCCTCACCCAGTATCAGCAATCCGGCGGCAAGGCGCCGTTGATCGGTGGCTCGATCACCGTCGATCAGACCGTGCTCGGCTCCAAGGGTTCGCTGCATGACGCCGTGATCGGCACCGTGGCCGCCGGCCCGACGGCGGATACTTGGGACGATCCGCGCTGGACCAAGTTCACCGAGGAATACAAGAAGGCCTTCCCGGATGCCTTCCCGGCGCCTTCGCTCTTCGCCCATGCCTATTACATCAACACCAAGGCGGCGCTGCTGGCCTTGGCGCAGGTAAACGGCGATCTCTCGGACGGCGGCGCCAAGTTCCGTGACGCGCTCTCGAAGCTTTCCTTCGACACGCCGACCGGCAAGGTGAGCCTCGACCACAACCGCAACGCCATCGCCGACATCTTCGTGACCGAAGTCGTCGATGACAATGGCACGCTGCGGAACAAGGTCATCCAGATCGCCAAGCAGGTCGACCAGACCCTGGGCGAGCCGGAATCCGAGTTCCTGAAGATCGGGCCCGCCACGCGCGACAACCCGAGCTGCAAGTAAGCAAAAGCAGGACAGGGCATCGAAGCATGGATATCACGGCCGATAACTTCCTGGGCGAGAGCGGCGCTTATGCGCTCGAGCTCTTCGGGATCGGCCGCCGCTTCGGTGCCCTGACCGCGCTCGCCGATGTGACGATGTCGGTTCGCGCCGGCGAAAGACGCGCCGTGCTCGGCTCGAACGGGGCGGGCAAGACCACGCTCTTCAATGTGATCTCCGGCGATTTCCCGCCATCGGCCGGCTATATCCGTTTCTTCGGCGAGGATATCACCGGCTTCTCCGCCTTCGAGCGGATCCGGCGCGGCTTGCGCCGGACCTATCAGATTTCGTTGCTGTTCGGCGGCTTGAGCGTGCTGGACAACATCTTCCTCGCCTGCCGCGGGGTTTCCCGGCGACGCTTCTCCCTGCTGCGGCCGCGCCGCGACGATGCCACGATGGAGCAGGCGGAACGCATCCTGCAGGCGGTGAAGCTCGGCGACAACCGCAATACGCCGGTCGCGCAATTGAGTCATGGGCAGCAACGGCAGCTCGAGATCGCGCTGGCTCTGGCCGGCGCACCGCGCTTCATCCTGTTCGACGAACCGGCGGCCGGGCTCTCGCCGACCGAGCGCCGGGATCTCGTGCATATCCTCACGTCATTGCCGAGCCATATCGGCTATATCATCATCGAGCACGATCTCGACGTGGCGCTGCGCGTCTCCGAACGCGTCACGATGATGCATAACGGGCGCATCTTCAAGGAAGGCAGCCCGACGGAGATCGAGAACGACCCGCAGGTCCAGGAGATCTATCTCGGAGGCGGGCATGGCTAGGGCCGCTTCGTCTTCCAGGACATCCGGAAAGAAAACCGCCACGCCGATCCTGCGCATCAAGGACCTGCAGGTCTATTACGGCGAATCCCATGCGATCCAGGGCGTGGACCTCACGCTCGAAAGCCGCATCCTTTCGATCGTCGGCCGCAATGGCATGGGCAAGACCACGCTCTGCAACACGATCACCGGCTTGAAGCGGCCGCGCAGCGGATCGATCGCGGTGGCGGGACGGGAAACCTCTTCCCTCGATCCCCACGAGATCGCGCGGCTCGGCGTCGGCTATGTGCCGCAGGGACGGCGCGTCTGGCGCAGCCTCTCGGTGCATGAGCATCTGCGCCTCGCGGCGCGCGGCGGTCACGACGCGATCTGGACCATCGATCGCATCTATCAGACTTTTCCAAGACTGGCCGAACGTCGCAACAATGGCGGCGGGCAGCTCTCCGGTGGTGAGCAGCAGATGCTGGCGATCTCGCGTGCGCTGCTCGGCAATCCGCAGCTCCTCATCATGGACGAGCCGACCGAAGGCCTGGCTCCGGTCATCGTGGAGAATCTCACCGAGATGCTGGCGCAGCTCAGTGCCGAAGGCGAGATCGCGGTGCTGCTGATCGAGCAGAATATCGGCGTTGCCACGCGTGCGGCGGAAAACGTTGCGATCATGGTCAACGGCCGGATCAACCGGATCATGCCGTCGAGCGAGCTTGCGGCGGATCGTGAGTTGCAGCAGCGCTTGCTGGGCGTCGGTCGTCATGCCGAGGAAGTCGTGGAGGAAACCCGGGCGGAACGCGATGCGGCAGAAGAAAGGGTCGCCGAGGTCTTCCGGGTCGTGCGCAAGGACAGCGAGGCACCCGCAACCGGGCGTCCACCCGCCGCGGAAGGCAATGTCCGAACGGTGACCACGCTGCCCAATCGCTGGTCGCTCAGCGATGCTGAACTCAGCCGCGGCGTGCGCGCGGCACCGCAAAAAGCCGTCGAGGGTGAGACCGCCGCGCCGACCGTCTTCCGCGCGCCGGCCGGCGAGCGTTTCGGAAGGACCGCGCTGGTGGTTGGTACTTTCGACACCAAGGGCCGGGAACTCAAATTCCTGCGGGAAGCCTTGCGGGATGTCGGTATGCGCACCCGGATGGTCGATCTTTCGACCTCGGGTAAGCCGTCCAGCGCCGATGTGGCGCCGCAGGAAGTTGCCAGCACGCATCCGCGCGGCGCCAGCACCGTCTTCTCCGGCGATCGCGGCGAATCCGTGAAAGCGATGGCGTTGGCCTTCGAGCGCTGGATCGACCGGCAGCGCGATATCGGCGGCATCATTTCGGCTGGCGGCTCGGGCGGCACCTCGCTTGCGACCGCGGGCATGCGGCGTCTGCCGGTCGGCATGCCGAAGGTGATGATCTCCACCGTCGCTTCAGGGGAGGTCGGGCACTATGTCGGCGCCAGCGATATCCTGATGCTGCATTCGGTCGCCGACGTTCAGGGTCTGAACACGATCACCGAGCGCATCCTGCGGAACGGCGCGCATGCCTTGGCCGGGATGATGGCGAAAGCGCCCAACGCGGCCGAGCGGCAGGCCGAAATGGCGCGCGCGAAGCCGGCAATCGGCATCACCATGTTCGGTGTCACCACGCCTTGCGTCCAGGCGCTGACCCAGCGTCTGCAGGACAACCACGACTGCCTGGTCTTTCACGCGACCGGCGTCGGCGGGCGTTCCATGGAGGCCTTGGCGGATTCCGGTTTTCTGGCGGGCGCCATCGACGTTACCACCACGGAAGTCGCCGACATGGTCGTGGGCGGCGTCTTCGCGGCGACACGGGACCGCTTCGGTGCCTTCATCCGTGAGCGCCTGCCTTATGTCGGTTCCTGCGGCGCGCTCGATATGGTCAACTTCGGCCCCCGCGACACGGTGCCGGAGAAATTCCGCGGCCGGAATTTCGTGATCCACAATCCGAACGTTACCTTGATGCGCACCACGCGCGAGGAGAACGCGGAATTCGGCCGCTGGATCGGCGGCCGGCTGAACGAGATGCAGGGTCCCGTGCGGTTCCTGCTGCCCTTAGGCGGCGTCTCGCTGCTGGATGCGCCGGGGAAGCCGTTCTACGATCCGGAGGCCGATCGCGCCTTGTTCCAGGCCTTGGAATCCACCGTTCAGCAGAACGGCCAGAGACGCCTGGTCTCCGTGCAGGCAAATATCAACGATCCGCAATTCGTGGACGCGCTGGTTAAGGCGTTCGACGAAATCGGCTTACCCATGAAGAGAAGGGCCTAGAAATGCCTCGTTTCGAGCGGTCAGCATTGTTGGAGAAGTTCCGCGGCATGATCGCGCGGAAGGAGATCATCATCGGCGGCGGCGCCGGCACCGGGCTTTCGGCGAAATGCGAGGAAGCCGGCGGCATCGACCTTATCGTCATCTACAATTCCGGGCGCTATCGCATGGCCGGAAGAGGCTCTCTGGCGGGCCTCTTGGCTTACGGCAACGCCAATGAGATCGTGATGGAGATGGCCGCCGAGGTTCTGCCGGTGACGAAAAAGACGCCGGTCCTCGCCGGTGTCAATGGCACCGATCCCTTCTGCCTGTTCGACAAGTTCCTCGACGATCTCAAGGCCGTCGGCTTCTCCGGCATCCAGAACTTCCCGACCGTCGGGCTGATCGACGGCACCTTCCGCGCCAATCTCGAAGAGACCGGCATGTCCTATGGGCTGGAGGTCGATCTCGTCGCCAAGGCCCATGCCAAGGACATGCTGACGACGCCCTATGTGTTCAACGAAGGCGAGGCCGCGGCGATGGCGAAGGCGGGCGCCGATATCATCGTCTGCCATCTCGGCCTGACCACCGGCGGCTCGATCGGCGCGGAGACGGCGCTGAAGCTGAAGGACTGCCCCGCTCTGGTCGATGCCTGGTCCGAAGCGGCGCGGAAAGTCCGAAACGACATCATCGTGCTGGTGCATGGCGGGCCGGTCTCCGATCCGGCGGATGCCGCCTATGTGCTCAGCAACACTAAGAATTGCCACGGATTTTACGGCGCGTCCTCGATGGAGCGGCTGCCCACGGAACGGGCCCTCGTCGAGCAGACTCGCCAATTCAAGGCAATCAAGCGAAACTGATAGTTATCCGCCGTTCGCGGGGATGCGCGGCGGCAGGTCTGGGAGAGAAAGACAATGGCTACCCAAATCCTCGGTTCGGTCATTCTCTGGCTGATTGCCCTGGTGATCGTCGTGGTCATCGCGGTCTATCTGCTGCGATGGCTCTATCGCCGGTCGATCAAGGAAACCTCTTTCGTGCGCACCGGCTTCGGCGGCGAGAAGGTGGTGATCAACGGCGGCGCCTTCGTCATCCCGGTCCTGCATGAGGTGACACCCGTCAACATGAATGTAATGCGGGTCGAGGTGCGACGCGGCCAGCAAAACGCGCTCATCACCCGCGACCGCATGCGCGTCGATCTCATCGCCGAGTTCTTCCTGCGCGTGCAGCCGACCAAGGAAGCCGTCTCTCTGGCGGCGCAGACCTTGGGCCGCCGCGCCATGGAGCCCGACGATATTCGCGAATTGTTCGAAGGCAAGTTCTCCTCGGCGCTGCGCGCCGTCGCGGCGACCATGCCGCTGGAGGAGATACACGAGAAGCGCAGCCAGTTCATGAGCCGGGTGCGCGAACAGGCGGCGGAAGCCTTGTCGCAGAATGGCCTGGAAGTGGAGAGCGTGGCGCTGGTCGATCTCGACCAGACCAGCCTGGAATATTTCGATCCTTCGAACGCCTTCGATGCCGAGGGTCTCACGCAATTGACCGAGACGATCGAGATGCGCCGCAAGATGCGCAACCAGATCGAACAGCAGACCATGATCGAGATCCGCAACCAGAACCTCGAATCCGAGCGCCGGGTTCTGGATATCGACCGCGAAGGCGAATATGCCCGCATCGAGCAGGAGCGGGAGCTCGAAATCCGCCGCGCCACCCAGCGCGCGGAACTGGCGCGGGAGCGGGCGATCCGCGAGCAGGAAGCGCAGCAGGCGCAGATCGCCGCCGCCGAGGCCACGGAAAAGGCGCGCATCGCCCAGGAACAGTCTCTTGCCGAGAGGCGGATCGCCAGCGAGGAAGAGCTGCAGAAGCGGGAAATCGCACGGCGGCGCGCCATTCAGGCTTCGGAGTTGAAGACCCGCGAACAGACCGAACGCGAGGAGATCGCCCTCAATCTTGCCATCGAGCGCGAGCGCATCAACCGCCAGCGCGAGCAGGAAGAGCTGGAAGTCTCCCGCCGCATGGCCGTCGAACTCGCCGAGCGGGAGCGGGAGATCGCCTTGGCTTTAAAGGCCGCCGATGTGGTGCGCGCCGATGCCGAACGCAAGCAGGCGGAGATCGTCAGCAACTCGGATATCGAGCGCGAGCGCGTGGCCCGTGAGAAAATGCTGGACGAAGCGCGGATCGAGCGCGAGCGGGTCCTGCAATCCCTGGAGATCGCCAAGCGCCAGGCCTTCGAAGAGGCGGAAATCTCCGCCGGTGAAGAAGTCGAGCGGGCGAGGATCGCCACCAGCCGCGGCATCGAGGAGGCCAAGCTGGTGCGCGACCGCGACATCCGCAAGCTCTCAATCGAACGCGACCGCGCACTCGAAATGGCGGAGATCGACAAGGCCATCGCCGTCGCCGTCAAAACCAAGGAACGCTCGATGGCGATCGCGGAGGCCGAGGTCGCCCGTGCCCAGGCCATCCGCGCCGAGGAGCAGGCTTTTACCGCGCGGGAGCGGGAAATCGCCGAGCGCCGCAAAGCGGTCGATCTCATCGGCGCCGCCCGCGACGCGGAGCGCGAGCATCTGCGCTTGACCGCCAAGGCCGGCGCCGAGAAGGCGGCGGCGGAGGCCTTCGCCGAGGCGCAGCGCATCGCGGTGGAAGCGGAAGCCAAGGCCACCGTCATCCGCTCCGAGGCGGCGGCCAAGCGCTATGCCGTCGATGCGGAGGGCCAGCGCAAGGCGAACGAGGCGGACAATCTGCTCACCAACGAGGCGCGGGCTTCGCGGGCACGGATGCGCCTCCTCGACAAGATCGAGGGCATCGTGCGCGAGAGTGTCAAGCCGATGGAGAAGATCGACGCCATCAAGATCCTGCATGTCGACGGCCTGACCGGTGGCGGTGGCGACGGCCAGCGCAAGAACGTCACCGACGAGGTGATCGACAGCGCACTCCGCTACCGCGTGCAGGCGCCGATGATCGACAACCTGATGAAGGAGGTGGGCATCGAAGGCGGCAGCATCGGCCGCATGACCGATGTGCTGCGCGACGCCAAGGATCTCGACAGCATTGTCCGGAACCGCAAGAAGTCGGGCGGCAAGGAGAAGAACGCGGAATCGGAACGAGACCGCGACGATCGGGACCGCGACGACGATCGCTAGGGGCAAGCCGTGGCAAAGGTCTATACATCCTCGGTGTTGAATGCGCCGGCGGCGCAGGTCTGGGGTATCGTCCGCGACTTCAACGGATTGCCGAACTGGACGCCCTTCGTCGCCGATAGCCGGATCGAGCAAAGCTGGCCGTCGGACCGGATCGGCTGCATTCGCAATTTCACGCTGAAGGATGGCGGCAAGATCCGCGAACGCCTGCTGGCGCTTTCCGATTACGATTTCTCGTGCACCTATTCGATCCTGGAAAGCCCGATGGGGGTCGAAAATTACGTCGCCGCCTTGAAGCTCATCCCCGTCACAGATGGCGACCACACCTTCGCCGAATGGACTGCGGAATTCGATTGCGCGCCGGGCCGTGAGCGGGAACTGGTCGATCACATCGGCCGCAATGTGTTCCTGGCCGCCTTCAAATCTCTGCAAAGCCGGCTCGGCGGCTGATCCATGATCGTCAAGCTCATGCGGAGCGCGGTTATCGACGCGCCGGCAGGCGAGGTCTGGGCGCTGCTGCGGGATTTCAACAGCCATGACGTCTGGCACCCGGCCATCGCCTCCAGCACCATCGAAGCGGGGGAGAATGCCGACGCGGTGGGCTCGATCCGGGCCTTCCGGCTGAAGGATGGCAGCTTCCTGCGCGAGCAGTTGATCGCGCTCTCCGACCGCGAGATGAGCCTCAGCTATTGCCTGATCGAAGCGCCGATCCCGCTGCATGACTATGTGGCACGGATGCAGGTGCGGCCGGTCACCGACGGGGACCGCAGCTTCATTCTCTGGGAATCCAGCTTCCGCCCACCGGAGGAGCAGGCGGCGAGTCTGGCCCATATGGTGGCAACGTCGATCTATGAAGCGGGGCTGCAAGCCCTGCAGGCGCGCTTCGGGAGCCGGCCCATAGAACGATCCGCTCCCAAAACATACGAGACTACGGAGCGTTCAAGATCGTCTCCCCTCCGATCCGACGTCGGCAATCTCGGCACCGATGCGATCGCCATCGGCCGTCCAGGCGGTCCCGAGGTCCTGATCTCGCGCAGGC
The DNA here is from genome assembly GCA_036499865.1 of Dongiaceae bacterium. Classification (GTDB taxonomy): domain Bacteria; phylum Pseudomonadota; class Alphaproteobacteria; order Dongiales; family Dongiaceae; genus Dongia. The sequence goes on from DASYDA010000370.1 coordinate 10,420, forward strand.
TCGAAGCGCCCGCGCCCGGCCTGGGCGAAATCCGGATCCGGCACACCGCGATCGGCGTCAATTTCATCGACGTGCATTGCCGCCGCGGAGAATTCGATCTGCTGGGTCCCGATGGGATTCCCGGCGTAGAGGGCGCCGGCATCGTGCTGGATGTTGGCCCGGGCGTGGATGGCTACACGGCCGGCGACCGGATCGTCTATGCGGGGTTCCCGCCCGGCGCCTATAGCGGCATTCGGAACATCCCCGCCGATCTGGCGGTCCACCTGCCCGACGACATCGCGGACCGGGTCGCGGCGGCGGTGTTCCTCAAGGGTTTGTTCGCCGACGCGCTGGTCCATGACGTCCATCCGCTCCGGCGCGGCGAAACCGTGCTGGTGCGGACCGCGGCGGGCGGATTGGGGTTGTTGCTCAGCGCCACGGCCAAAGCCCAGGGTGCTCGCGTAATCGGCGTGGTCTCAAGCCAGCGGAAGGCCGAGGCCGCAGCGCAAGCCGGCTGCGATCATGTGATCGTCACCCCGGGCGAACAAGTCCTGCCGCAAATCCTTCGCCTCACCGAAGGACGCGGCGTCGATGCGGTTTTCGATGCGGTCGGCGGAGCGACTTTCGATGAATCCGTGCAGGCGCTGGCCCCACGCGGATGCTTGATAAGTTACGGCCAATCCTCAGGAATCCTCGGAACGCGCGATCTCGACATTCTTGCGGCAAAGTCGATAACACTGGCGCGGCCGAACTTTGCGCATTACGTGGAAAGCCGCCCCGAGATCGAGCTGCGGGCAGGGCGGCTGTTCGGGCTGCTGCGCGGGGCCGTGATAAGGCCGCGGATTTCCGAATTCGCTCTCGGCGATGCCGAAAGCGCGCATCGCCGGTTGGAGGCGCGGGACAATATCGGCGCGCTGGTCTTGATTCCGTAAGCCACGACCTTGCCTGATCGGCCACGGGGCATTAGAAGCGAACGAAGCCATTCAAGAAAAGCCGGAAAGGATTGTGATCATGAGTTCTGATGGAAAAGTGGCATTGGTGACCGGCGCCGGTTCTGGTATCGGTAAAGCGGTTGCTCTGGCACTCGCGGGAGCGGGGTATCGTGTGGCCGTCACCGGCCGGCGCCTGGAGCCCCTGAACGAGGTCGCCTCCGAAGGTGGGGCCAACACCATCGCTATCCCGGCGAACGTTGCCGATGAGAAATCTGTCGGCGCGCTGTTCGCCGAGGTGAAGGAGAAGTTCGGCCGGCTTGACGTCCTCTTCAACAATGCCGGCACCAACGCGCCGGCCATCAACATGGAAGACCTCACCCTCGCGCAGTGGCAAGCGGTGGTCGATACCAATATCACCGGCGTGTTCCTCTGCACTCAGGCGGCGATCCGCATCATGAAGGCGCAGCAGCCGCAGGGCGGCCGCATCATCAACAACGGCTCGATCTCCGCGACAGCGCCGCGGCCGAACTCCGCGCCCTATACCGCTTCGAAGCATGCGGTCCATGGTCTCACCAAATCCACGGCCCTGGACGGCCGCAAATACAACATCGCCTGCGGCCAGATCGATATCGGCAACACCGCGACGCCGATGGCCGCACAGATGTCGAAAGGCGTGCTGCAGGCCGACCTTTCGACCAAGGTCGAACCCACCTTCGACGTGAAGCATGTGGCGGATGCCGTGCTCTACATGGCCGGCCTGCCGCTCGATGCCAATGTGCTTTCCCTGACGGTGATGGCGACTGCAATGCCGTTTGTCGGGCGGGGCTAGAGACGCTCGGCCGACAATCAGCGAGATTCAGGCTATTTGCTTCTGCTGCGGCCTTTCACAGCGGGCGCTTTCGACTTTCCTGCCCCGGCGCAACCGGCCCTCAGCTTCTCCACCGCGTCCGCCAGGGCGTTGCGCAGGATCCAGGCGTCGCCGGAATAGCAGATGAAGTCGAAGCCGAGTTTGTTGGCGGCGATGCCCTGCTCGACCGAGGTCACCAGCATGCCCAGGGATTTCCCGTGCTTCTTCGCGGCGGCGACCACGCGGTCGAGGGCGCCGGTATAGGTTTTTGAATCGAATTCACCCGGCACGCCCAGTGATGCGGAAAGGTCGAATTGCCCGACCCAGAGGCAATCGACCCCCGGCGTCTTGGCGATCGCCTCGGCGTTCCTCACGCCTTCGCCGGTTTCGATCTGGCAGAACACGGTGCTGCGCCGGTTTGCCGCTTCGAGTTTCTGCGCGACATTGCCCGGCGCGAAGCGGTCGTGCGAAACCTGCACCGCGACGCCGCGCGCCCCCTCCGGCGCGTATTTCACGGCATTCAGGATTTGCCTGACTTCCGCCGCCTTGCTCACCATCGGCAGCATGATCCCCTCGGCGCCCATATCCAGGGCCCTGGCGATATGATGATAGTCCCTGGATGGCGTGCGGGCGATCACCGGCAGTCGGGCCGCTTCGAAATAGCGGATGGCGGATTTCAGGGTCTCGATGCCGAAGCCGGAATGTTCGAGGTCGAAGAGCACGAAATCGCAGCCTGCCGATTTCAGGATATGGCCGATGCCCGGTGTCGCGAATTCCACCACGAAATTCCCGAATTTCGGCGCGCGGCTGGCGGCCAATTGCTTCAAACCCGTCTCGCTCATGACTATTCTCCGATCATACCCAGCCGACTTTGGCCGATCCGCCGAATCGCGGTCAAGCCGGCGGCGGTGACGCTGGTCCCGGTTCCGTGTTATCAATGCCCGTCGCATCCTACCGGCGGAGCTGCATGAACGGTATCGTCCAAACCTATCTGCTCGCGCTCTCCGGGTTGTTCTCCATCGTCAATCCGATCGGATCGGCGCTGATCTTCAGCCAGGTGGTCGGCAACCGCTCGCATCTTGAACGCCAGCAGCTTGCCCGGAAGATATCCTTCTATTCGGCGATCGTCATGCTGGGCGCCCTCTGGGGCGGCGCCTATATCCTCCGCTTTTTCGGCATCAGCCTCTCGGCCCTGCGAATCGCCGGTGGTCTGGTCGTGGCGGTGAATGCCTGGAACCTGCTCCAGGCTCCGGAGCGCCACGAGGAAAAGAAACAGCGGCAGGCATTGGAGGCGGAAGGCATCGACGAAGTGGCCTTCTTCCCCCTGACCATACCCTTCACCGCCGGGCCGGGCACCATCTCGGTTGCCATTGCCATCGGCTCCAATTTGCCGATCAGCAAGCCCGGCTCGCTGCCGCTGGTCGCCGGCGCATCCGCCGCGGCGGTCACCGTGGCGCTGCTTGTCTGGCTGACCTACGGCTCCGCCGAGCGCTTGATGGCGCTTCTCGGTCAGGCCAGGGCGCGGGTCCTGTCCCGGCTGGCGGCCTTCCTGCTCCTCTGCGTCGGGACGCAGATCGCCTTGAACGGCATTGCGGATTTCGTGCGCGGCATCTGAGGCGAAGGGTTTACAATACCGGCCATCAATCTCCACCTTGAGGGAGGCCGCCATGCCGCGATTCAGGATATTGAGCGCCGCTCTGCTTGGCGCGAGCCTCTTGCTGGGGCCGTCCACCGTCTATGCGCAGGATGAGTCGAGTCCGGGTGACTTGGCGGCCGAGGGGCTGCGAAATCTGATGCAGGCGCTGGAGCTGTTCGTGAAATCCGTCCCGCAATATGCGGCGCCGGAAGTCCAGCCCAATGGCGACATCATCATCCGGCGCGTGCACCCGTCGCCTTCCGTGACGCCGCCGAAGAGCGACCTACCGGACGAATCCCATACCTAGCTTTCCCTGACGGCGGGTTCGCCTTTCGACGCCGGCGCTTCCACGCGATCGCGGGCGAACTTCCGCACCACGACATAGAAGATCGGGGTGAAGACCAGGCCGAAGAAAGTCACGCCCAACATGCCGAAGAAGACGGCGGTGCCAAGCGACTGACGCATTTCCGCACCGGCGCCGGCCGCGATCAGCAGCGGCACCACGCCGAGGATGAAGGCGAAGGAGGTCATCAGGATCGGCCGCAGCCGAGCCTGCGCGGCCTGCACCGCCGCCTGGAATCGATTGAGGCCGGAATCCTCGCCTTGCTTCGCGAATTCGACGATGAGGATTGCGTTCTTGGCGGCCAGGCCGACCAGCACCACGAAGCCGATCTGGGCCAGGATGTTGACCTCGATATGCCGGAACAGGAGGCCGGAGACGGCGGCCAGCAGGCACATTGGCACGATCAGCACGACGGAAAGCGGCAAGGCCCAGCTTTCGTATTGCGCGGCGAGCACCAGGAAGACGAAGACGACCGAGGCGCCGAACACCAGCAGGCCGGTATTGCCGGCGAGCTTCTGCTGATAGGCGAGCTCCGTCCATTCATAGCTGAAGCCATCGGGGAGATGCTCGGCGGCCAGCTTCTCCATCATATCGAGCCCATAGCCGGCGGAATAGCCGGGCACGGTGTTGCCCTGCAATTCAGCGGCGGGATAGAGATTATAGCGCGGGACGCGATTGGGGCCGGTCTTGTCTTCGAAGGCGGTAACCGATCCAAGAGGCACCATCTCCCCGGCGGCGTTGCGTGTCTTGAGATTTGCGATGTCGTGCAGGTTCTCGCGGAACTTGCCATCGGCTTGGGCGGTGACGCGGTAAGTGCGTCCCAGATAGTTGAAGTCGTTAACATAGGACGAGCCGACATAGACCTCGAGGGTCTCGAAAACCTGATTGGCCGTGACGCCCAGCATTTCCGCGCGTGCCCGGTCGATGTCGGCGTAGATCCTCGGCGTCTTCGTGTTGAAGAGCGAGAATACGCCGGTCAGGCCTGGTGTCTGGTTCGCTGCCGTCGCGAGTTCTTGCGTGGCGGCGTCGAGGGCCTCGGAGCCGCGTCCACGCTGGTCCTCGATCATCAGCTTGAAGCCGCCGGCATTGCCGATACCGCGCACCGGAGGCGGCGGGATCACGATGCTGAACGCCCCCTGGATGGCGCCCAGCCGCTGGCGAAGATCGGCCAGGATGTGATCGGCGGTCAGGCCTTTCGCCACACGCTCGCTGAAGGGCAGCATCGGCACGAAGATCGCGCCGGCATTGGGCGCGTTGGTAAAGGTTGCGGCGTCGAAGCCGGAGAACGGGACCGCGTGCTCCACGCCCGGCGTGTCCAATATGATCTTGGTGGCCTGGCGGACAATGGCGTCGGTGCGCGGCAAGGATGAGCCGGGCGGCAATTGCAGCACGGTGATGAGATAGCCCTGATCCTGCTGCGGGATGAAGCCGGTCGGCGCGCGCTCGAATTGCCAGCCGGTGAGGATGATCAATCCGGCATAGACGACCAGCATCAATACGGTGAAGCGAACCAAGCGGCGGGTGAAGTTACCATAGCCGCGGGACAAGCCATCGAACACGTAGTTGAAGCCGTCAAAGAATTTTTGCACCCCGCGCGCCAGGAAGTTCCCGCTGGCGGCATGGGCGGTGTGCGGCTTGAACAGCAGCGCGCAAAGCGCCGGGCTCAAGGTCAGCGAGACGAAGCAGGAGATCGCCGTCGCGGCGGCGATGGTCACGGCGAACTGGCGGAAGAACTGGCCGGAGATGCCGGTGATGAAGGCGGCCGGCACGAAGACCGCGATCAGGGTGAGGGCGATGGCGATCAGCGCGCCGCCGACCTCGTCCATGGTCTTCTTGGTGGCGTCCCGGGGGGAGAGGCCGAGGCGCAGATTACGCTCGACGTTCTCAACGACGACGATCGCGTCATCCACCACGATGCCGACCGCCAGCACCAGGCCGAACAGCGAAAGATTGTTCAGCGAATAGCCGAGCGCCGCCAGCATCGCGAAGGTGCCGATCAGTGAAACCGGGATGGCGACGATGGGAATGATCGAAGCCCGCCAGGTCTGCAAGAACAGGATCACCACGATGACGACCAGGGCGATTGCCTCGTAGATCGTCTTGATCACTTCCTTGACGGATTCCGAGATAAATTCCGTGGGATTGTAGACGATGCTGTATTTGAGCCCGGACGGAAAATCCTTCGCGAGATCCTTCATGGTGCTGAGGATATGATCCGCGGTTTGCAGGGCGTTGGAACCCGGACGCTGAAACAGCAGCAGTGGCACCGCGGGATCCTCGTCGAGATAGCCGTTGGCGCTATAGTCGAGGGCTGCGAGTTCCACCCGGGCGATGTCGCGAACGCGCGTGACGCGCCCATCCGGGTCGGATTTCACCACGATATTGGCGAACTGACGGGGGTCGGTCAGCCGCCCGAGAGTCTCGAAGCTGAGCTGAAATGCGCCGGAGTTCGGCACTGGCGGCTGATTCAGGCTACCCGCCGCCACCTGGATATTCTGCGACTGCAGCGCCACGACCACTTCGCCGGCCGTCAATTTGCGCGCCGCGATCTTTTCCGGGTCGAGCCAGACGCGCATGGAATAGTCACGGGCGCCGAATACCCGCACATCGCCGACACCTTCCAGGCGAGCCAGCACGTCCTTGATGTGCAAGGTTGCATAGTTCGACATGTAGAGCTGATCGCGCGTGCCATCCGGCGAACTCAGATGGATCACCATCATGAGATCCGGCGAGTTCTTGTTCACCGTGACGCCGATGCGCTGCACCTCCTCGGGAAGCTGAGGCTCCGCGGCGGAGACGCGGTTCTGCACCAGCACCTGGGCGGTGTCGAGGTTGGTGCCGAGCGCGAAAGTCACCGTGATGACGAGGTTGCCGTCGCCGGTCGCCTGCGAGGACATGTAGAGCATGTTCTCGACGCCGTTGATCTGCTGCTCCAGCGGCGTCGCCACGGTGTTGCTGACCACCTCGGCGGAAGCGCCGGGATAGCTGGCGCGGATCTCGATGGTCGGTGGCGCGATCTCCGGATACTGGGCGACGGGCAGCGTGAAATAGGCCGCACCGCCGACCAGCGTGATGAACACCGCCAGCACCGTCGCGAAGATCGGGCGGTCGATGAAGAAATGCGAAAAGCGCATCTTCCGGTCCGCCTTATTCGGTTTCGGTGGCTTCGATCTTGCCCGGATGCGGAATCACCTTGGCGCCCGGCCGCACGTGCATAATCCCGTCGATGATGATGACGTCGTCCTTGGACAGGCCTTCGCGCACCACCCGGAGCCCGTCGATGGCAGGGCCGGGGCGGATCACGCGCGGCGCCACGCTGTCGTCCGGATTCACGACCATGACGATCTTCTGCGACTGGTCGGAGAGGATCGCGCTGTCGGGAATCATGATCGCGTCATAGGGCTCGGAACCAGGGATGCGGATCCGGCCGAACTGACCGGGGGTGATGAGCAGGTCCGCATTGGGAAAGACGGCGCGGGCGCGGATCGTGCCGGCGGTGCGGTCCACCTGGTTGTTGACGAAGTCCAGCGTGCCTTGCAGCGACCACTTGGTCTCATCCATCAGATGCGCGGAGACCTTGACGCCGCCCTCGCGGGTGTTCTGCAGCTTGCCGGCTTCGATGGCGCGCTGATAGGCGAGGAAGTCCGCCTCGCTCATGTCGAAGATGAAATGGATCGGATCGAGGGAAACCACATTCGCCAGCAGTGTGGTTGCGCCGGCGTCGCCGCCGGAGATGAGGTTGCCGATGCTGACCTCGTGCGCGTCCATGCGGCCGGAGATCGGCGAGGCGATCTGGGTGAACTCAAGGTTCAGCTGTGCCGCGTTGATCGCCGACGTCGCCACCTGGGCGTCGGCCGAGGCGCTCTGCGTCTCCTGCATGCGCTGGTCATAGGTGCTTTGGGAGAGATAATCGCTCTGTCTCAGCTTGGCGGCGCGGCCGAGCTCCGACTTCGCGAAGGCGAGGCGCGCATTGGCCGAGGTGAGGGCGGACTGCGCCGAGCTCAGTGAGATCTGGAACGGCCGCTGGTCGATCACGAAGAGCAGATCGCCCTTCTTGACCATCTGTCCGTCCTCGAAATGGATCGAGTCCAGATAGCCGCTGACGCGCGCGCGGATTTCGACCGAGTCCACAGCTTCGAACTGGCCGGTGAACTCATCCCATTCGACGATGTTCTTCACCAGCGGCCTGCTGACCGTCACGGCCACGGCAGGCACGGTCGCGCCACTGGCCTGCGGGTTGGGCGCCATCTGCTGGTGGCGGAAATACCAATAGCCGCCACCGAAAACCAAGGCCGCCAGGAGAAGCGGCACGATGATCCGGCGCGGATGGCGCGTACGGTATCTACGCTCCGGCGGCTCTGAATTGGTTGTTGGGTTCGTTCCGCCAGGATTGGCGGAATCGGCTACCGCTGGTTCGCCTGACATACGCCGCTCTTCCACCTGTCTTACGCGACGTATCATCTAGAGCGTAAGGGGGGAGTGTCAATCAAAGCATGGGCCGAAAGCGGAAACTGCTGCGTTTTAGGCGGCAGATCGAACGTCGAATGGGTTGGATTGCCCGTTTTCTAGGCAGATTGGGATATGCAGCGGTCCGCCGCGTCAGCTCTCGTAAGAGAGGATCGAGGCGAAGGGGGCATCCAGTCGCGCGCGGCCACCAAGGAAAGTGAGCTCGATGATCGAAGCTGCGGCGGCCACATCGGCACCCACCTTGCGCAACAGAGTGATCGCGGCGCTCATGGTGCCACCGGTGGCGAGGAGGTCGTCGAGCACCACCACACGCTCGCCCGGCTGGATGGCGCCCGCCTGCACCTCGACGACGTCCTGGCCGTATTCGAGGTCATAGTTGTGCCGGATCACCTCGCCGGGCAATTTCCCGCGCTTGCGCACCATCACGAAACCGCATCCGAGAAGATAAGCCAGGGGCGCCGAAACCAGGAAGCCACGGCTTTCGATGCCGACCAGTTTATCGGGCTTAAAGGGCTCTATCGCCTGGCAGAGCCGGTCCACGGTCTCGCGCCAGGCTTCCGAATTCAGGAGCAGCGTCGAGATGTCGTAGAACAGGATACCCGGCTTCGGGAAATCCGGTACGTGGCGGATATGCGCTTTCAGGTCGAAATCAGGATTCATGGCGGGTCCGTGCTGAATAGATCTGTGCTGGGAAACCGGGCTGGCTAGTCGCAAGGCGCAGGCTGTATAAGCCATTTGCCGGGTTGGTGAAAGTGCCGGCCATGTTTCTTTGAACGCGTTTCTTCGGGGCGTCAATTCGGGGCGGCTGATGCGAAAATCCCACAAGATCGACCGGACCGACCTCCGGATCCTGGCGGCGCTGCAATCCGGCGGGCGGATGAGCAACCTCGAACTGGCCGCGAAAGTCGGCCTTTCGCCCAGCCCCTGCAATGCCCGGCATCGCCAGCTCGAAAAGCAGAAGGTGATCCAGGGCTATCGTGCGGATATCGATCTCGAGAAGATCGCCGACCATGTGGAGATCCTGAGCTTTGTCACCCTCCACAAGCATGGCCGTGTCCAGCAGGGCGCCTTCGAGAAGCTGATCGACAGCACGCCCCAGGCCATCGCCTGCTACCAGATTTCCGGTAATTTCGACTACATCGTGCATTTCGTCTGCCGCAGCGTCGGCGACTATGTCGCACTCCACAATGCGCTGATCGAGGAGGAACCCAATATCGCCTCGGTCACCACAAATGTGATCATGTCGGAGACCAAGAAATTCACCGGCTACCCGTTGAAGGAGTTGGTCGACCCCGTGGTTGATTCTTCGGCCGCCAAGGAAAGCTGAAGCATTCCCGGAATATAATTCTCTGATTTACCGCCTTAACCTTGGTAAAAATTCCGAGCGAGGCCGATAAATCGGCACCAACCTTCTGGAACTCCACACTAAATTTAGCCCTGGAAATTGTGATCGCCGCGCGGGATTGGTCCGGAAGGGACCATCCGGCGCGGCGTTTCTCTTTCTGAGCTTCGGCTTTGACCGCCCTGTCTTTGAACACTGTCTTTGAACATCCGCTTTCGGAGTACGAAGAAATGCCGCAGAACACCATGAAGGCCCGTTGTGATTCCGCCATCCATCCGGTGGCGGCGGTTGAGCATCTTCCGACGGCCTTGAACTCCAACACCCCCTCCGGCGGCGGCCAGGTCGAGCCGGAGCCCGATATTTCGCGGATCACCGCATTCCTCGAACAGGCGCGTCCAGCGACCCCCTGCCTGGTGGTCGATCTCAATATCGTCGAGGGCAAGTATCG
>DASYDA010000371.1:0-5298 GCA_036499865.1 Dongiaceae bacterium
CGGATATCCGGCGCGTCGAGGGACTTGCGGCCGTTCTCGTTCATCCAGCCGTCGCCGGAAGGCTGGCCGCCATAGAAACGCGGCCCGTTGAGACAGAAGCCGAGCGCCCCCGCCATGGCGGCCTCCGGCCAGCCGGCGTTCGGCGAGCGGTGCTGCCGTGCATCGCGGAACACGGCGGTGAGCGCGCCCGCCGCGCTGGCACCCGGCAGCAGCAGGGCGCCCAAGGTCAGCAGCAAGGCGGAAAGCCGCGCGGCCGGCAGGTTCACGAGATCGTCCAGCCGCGCCGAGGCCCAGCCGAAATCGCGATAGCGCGGCGATTTGTGGCCGATCATGCTGTCCGCGGTGTTGATGGCCTTGTAGGCCAACAGGCCGGGCAGCCCCAGGATCAGCGCCCAGAAGACCGGCGCCACGATGCCGTCGGAATAGTTCTCGGCCAGGGATTCGACCGCCGCGCGGCAGACTCCCGCCTGGTCCAGGCGATTGGGATCGCGGCCGACGATCCGGGAGACGGCGATCCGTCCGCCCTCCACCCCGGAAACCTCGACGGCGCCGGCGACATCGGCGACATGGCCATAAAGGCTGCGCTGAGCGATCAGTGTGCTCATCACGATGGCGAGCCAGAGCCTGCCCAGCGGCAAAGCCAGCAGCAGCCATTGGATTGCGGCGCCGATCAGGAAGGCGCCCAGGACCAGGGCGACGGTCAATTCGATGCCGGCGCGGCGGCGGCGACTTTCCGTGTCGCTTTCACGATTGAAGCTGGCATCCGCCCAGGCGATGAAACGGCCGATCAGCGCCACCGGATGCGGCACGATCCGGTAGAGCGCCACCGGGTCGCCATACCAGGCGTCGATGCCGATGGCGAGCAGCAAGGCGAGCGGTTGGGAATGGTCGAGGAAGCGGTCGTGCATCGGATTCGGGTGTCCGGCTGGGACAAGCAGTTTGAAACGGCGGCGATCCTGCCTTAAACCGGCGCGCCGTCAAGTGGAGTGAGGATGAGAATGGAAAAGATCGGCGTGATGGTCTGCGGCCATGGCAGCCGCGATCCGGAAGCGATCCGGGAGTTCAAGGCGGTGGCGATCGGGATCGCCGAGCGGCTGCCGCAATATCCGGCGGATTTCGGCTTCCTGGAATTCGCCAAGCCGATCATCCGCGAGGGTCTCGACCGCCTGCTTGCCAGCGGGGCCAAGCGCATTCTGGCAGTGCCCGGGATGCTGTTCGCCGCCGGCCATGCCAAGGATGACATTCCTTCGGTGCTGAACACCTATCAGGCGCAGCATGCCGGGATTCGCATCGATTATGGCCGTGACCTTGCCGTCGATCTCAAGCTTTTGCGCGTCGCCGCCGAGCGGATCGAAGCGGCGGAACAGGCGGCCGCGACCCAGGTGCCGCGTTCGGAGACCCTCCTGATGGTGGTGGGGCGGGGCACCTCGGATCCGGATGCCAACTCCAACATCACAAAAGTTGCCCGGATGCTGTGGGAAGGCATGGGCTTCGGCTGGATGGAAGTCGCCTATAGCGGTGTCACCTTTCCGCTGGTCGGCCCCGGACTGGAACACGCGGCGAAGCTCGGCTATCGCCGCATCATCGTGTTCCCCTATTTCCTGTTCACCGGCGTGCTGGTGAAACGGATCTATTCCATCACCGACGAGATGGCGGTGCGGCATCCCGAGATCGAATTCCTGAAGGCGCAATATCTCAACAACCATCCGCTGGTGCTGGATGCCTTCGCAGAACGGGTGCAGGAGATCCTGGACGGCGAGAACAAGATGAATTGCGGGCTCTGCAAATACCGCGAGCAGGTGCTGGGATTCGAGGCGGAAGTGGGCCGCGCCCAGGAAAGCCATCATCATCACGTCGAAGGCGTCGGCACCGATGCCGATCATCACCATGGGCACCATCATCACCATGACGATGGCCATCATCACGATCATAACCACGGCCATCACCATGGGCATGATCACAGTCATGATCACGGGCACGATCACCAGCACGGCCATGCCAACCATGATGATCACAACCATGACCATGGGCACGATCACAAGCACGAGCCCGACAACAAACATGGGCATACGCACACCCATCACCCGCGTATACATCCCGAACATCCGCATGGGCCGGGCAAGCGCGATCCGGAGCGGCTCTGATTGATGGCGCGCGACTACATCAAGGATCCGGCCGAAATCTACCGGCGGTCATTCGCTATCATCGAGGCGGAGGCGGAGCTTTCGCGGCTGCCGGACTTCCTGCGGCCGGTTGCGCGCCGGATGATCCATGCCTGCGGAATGACCGATCTGATCGACGACATCGCCTGGAGCGGCGATCCGGTCGAAGCGGCCCAGATGGCACTGAAAAGGCGCGCGCCGATCTTCTGCGATGCCCAGATGGTCGCGTCAGGCGTCATCCGCGATCGCCTGCATGGCAATGAAATCATCTGTTCGGTCGGTGGCGCCGATGTCGCGATGCTGGCGGGGAAGCTCGCGACCACCCGTTCGGCGGCCCAGGTCGAATCGTGGAAGGAAAATCTGGCAGGCGGCGTGGTCGTGATCGGCAATGCGCCCACCGCGCTCTACCATCTTATCGATCTGATCGAAACCGGCGGCCCCTGGCCGGCCGCGATTTTCGCCTTTCCGGTCGGCTTCGTCGGCGCGATGGAATCCAAGGAAGAACTGATCGCCGCCGATCTCGGTATTCCCTACCTCACCCTGCGCGGCCGGCGCGGCGGCAGCGCGGTCGCCGCTGCCGCCATCAACGCGCTGGCGGACTGAATGATGATGGCAGACACCCGTCAACCCCTCACCCCTACCCTCTCCCTCAAGGGGAGAGGGAGTTCAGCGAGTCCGCTATCTGCTGGTGCGCTGACTTGTCGGCTTACGAAGGCTCGTCGCTACAGCGCCCCCTCTCCCCTTGAGGGAGAGGCCCCGTCCGCGAATGCGGACATTCGTCCGCGGGGGGGTGAGGGGTCGAAGATTCCATCCAATGCGAGCACAACGCGATGACGCCCTGGCTCACCATCATCGGGATCGGCGAGGACGGCATCGCGGGGCTCCCGCCGATTTATTGCGATCTCATCGGAAACGCCAAGCTGATCGTGGGCGGCGAGCGCCATCTTGCCATGCTGGGCGAGACCAAGGCGGAGACCCAGCGCTGGGCCTCGCCGCTTTCACTGACGGTCGCGGAAATCCTGAAGCGGCGCGGCACGCCTGTGGTGGTACTGGCGACCGGCGATCCCATGCATTTCGGCATCGGCGTCACCCTGGCGAGAAAGGTGGCGCGGGAAGAGATCGCCATTCACCCGCATCTCTCGGCTTTCACCTTGGCGGCATCGAGATTGGCCTGGCCCCTGGCCGAGGTCGAATGCCTGACTTTCCACGGCCGGCCAATCGAATTGCTGACCGCTGCCGTGACGCCGCGCCAAAAGCTGATGATCCTCTCCCACGACGCGACGACACCCGGCTTGGTCGCGGCACGTCTGGTGGCGCTCGGCTATGGCCTCAGCCGCTTCATCGTGCTGGAACATATGGGCGGCGCCAAGGAGAGAATGCGCGAGACCACGGCTGCGGAATGGCAGGCCAGTGACGTCGCCGATCTCAACACCATCGCCATTGAATGCCGGCCGGGACCGAAGGCGCGCATCCTGCATCGCGGCTTCGGTCTGCCGGACGAAGCCTTTCAGCATGACGGCCAATTGACCAAGCGCGAGATCCGCGCGGCGGCGCTCTCGGCACTGGGGCCGTTGCATGGCGAACTGCTCTGGGATGTCGGCGCCGGAAGCGGCTCGATTGCCATCGAATGGCTGCGCCACGACCGCAGCCTGCACGCGATCGCCATCGAGCGGAAGCCGGAACGCGCCGCCATGATCCGCGAGAATGCGGCGGCGCTCGGCACCCCCAATCTGCGGCTGGTCGAAGGCGCCGTGCCGGAGGCGCTGGAGAATCTGCCGTCTCCCGATGCGATCTTCATCGGTGGCGGCATCGGAGCGCCGGGAATGGTCGAGGCGGCCTGGTCGGCCTTGAAGCCGGGCGGGCGCTTGGTCGCCCATGCGGTGACGGTGGAAAGCGAGCTGGCGCTGTTCGCCGGCTATCATGCGCATGGCGGCGAGGTGACGCGACTCAGCGTGGCGCGGATGCAGCCGGTCGGCGCCTATCACGGCTGGAAGCCGCTGATGCCGGTGACGCAATGGCGAGTATTAAAATCATGAGCGGCATCGTCTACGGCGTGGGCGTCGGTCCCGGCGATCCGGAATTGGTGACCGTGAAGGCGGCGCGACTGATCGCCGCCGCCGATCTCATCGCCTATCCGGCCCCGGAGGCCGGCGACAGCTTCGCCCGCGGCATCGCCGCGCCCTATGTCAAAGCCGGCACGCGGGAATTCGCCATCCGCATGAAGATCGGCGACGGCCAGTTCCCGAAGGACGATGTCTACGACCAGGCCGCAGAGACGCTCACCCGCGAGACCGAGGCCGGCCGCACCATCGTCGTGCTCTGCGAGGGCGATCCCTTCTTCTACGGCTCCTTCATGTATCTCTATGCGCGGCTCGCATCGCGGGTGCGGGTGGAGGTGGTGCCCGGCGTCTCCTCGCTGATGGCCTGCGCGATCGCCAGCGGCGGCGCGCTCGCCGCCCGCAACGATGTGCTGAGCGTCATCCCGGCGCCGCTTCCGGAAGACGAGCTGCGGCAGCGCCTGCAGCAATCCGAGGCCGCCGCGATCATCAAGCTCGGCCGGCATTTCCCGAAAGTCCGCAAGGTCCTGGGCGAACTCGGCCTGGCCCGGCACGCGCGCTATGTGGAGCATGCGACGCTGGGAAGCCAGAAGGTGATGCGGCTGGACGAGTTGCAGGACGGCGATATCCCTTATTTCTCGATGCTGCTGGTGCATCGGCGCGGCGAGGCCTGGTCATGAGAATGGTGTCATGAACGATACGACGAACAATTCGGCACCGAATCCGATTCCGGCCATCGTCATCTTGGGGGGCTCCGCCTTGCGGCTGGCGGAGCAGGTCCGCGCCGCCTTGGGCGAGGCGGAGATCCACGGCCTTGCCTTGCGCGGCGGCGATGCCGATACCAGTTTCACCGAAGCGATCCCGCACATCGCCGGCCTGTTCGCCGACGGTCGGCCGATCATCGGCATCTGCGCCGCCGGCATTTTGATCCGCGCTCTAGGCAGCGCGCTGGTCGATAAGCAGATCGAGCCGCCGGTGATCGCGGTGGCGAAGGACGGATCGAGCGTGGTGCCGCTCCTCGGCGGCCATCACGGCGCGAATGCGCTCGCCCGCAAGATCGCCATCGCGATCGGCGCCCA
>DASYDA010000372.1:0-3555 GCA_036499865.1 Dongiaceae bacterium
ATTCGCCAGCCATCATCCGGGAGTCGAGCTTGAGCTCACGGTTGCGCTCAGCGGGACATTGTTCGAATTGCTGGATGCGGGCGAATTGGACCTGGTTCTCGCCAAGCGGCGCGTCGGCCTTCAACAGCGGCGCGCGGCCCGGAGCGGAATCGTGGTCTGGTCCGAGCGTCTCGTCTGGGCGGCGCGGGATTCCTCCCTCATCGACAGCAGCCGGCCGCTGCCTTTGGTGGTTTTCCCCCGGCCGAGCATCACGCGATCGGCCGCGATCGAGGCGCTCGACCGCATCGGGGTCACCTGGCGCATCAGCTGCACGAGCGGCAGCCTGAGCGGGCTTCGCGCGGCGGCATTGGCCGGCCTGGGCGTGATGGTTCAGCCCCGGAGCATGGTGCCTCCCGGACTGAGCATCCTCGCCACCGGCGACTACCTTCCCGAGCTTGAAGAGGTCGAGTTCATCCTGACCAGCACGCGCGACGAGCTCGACGGTATTGCTGCGCAACTCGCCACGGAGATTCTCGGCAAGAATGTCAGGCTTGGCCCCGAACCGCAGATCGATACCAAGCGCCGCGCCGGAAAATTCTGACCGCTTCGATCCCGCCGCCGGAAATCCCCCGGAAACGCCGGATTTCGCCCGGCTTGCCGTTTCGCCGCCCGGTATCGGCCGCAATGCGGCCGCAACCCCGCGGCTGAATCCCATCCGTAGCCCGCCACCGCGTGGGCTGAAAGACGGGTAGCACGGCATTCGCCTGTGCACCGGCCGTCTGGAGGGAATGGGGACATGCGAATATTGCTACAAACTGCTTTCCTCGGCTTGGCGCTGATGGCGCTGGCCGGATGTGAATCGCGTTCGATTTCGGATTCCGGCTATCAGGAGCCCAACTGGGGCGGCGGAGCGAATCCTGGGAGCAATCCCATGTATCAGGGAGAGCTCTCGGCCTATGACGTGCTCGGGGCCGATTCACAAACCGGCTTTTCCGATGCGGATATCCAGCGCGCTTTGGCCTCGAAGCAGCCGATCGTCATCAAGCCTGGTTCGCCGGTTATGCTGGTCCAATCCGGCGCCTTGTTCGCGGATCCCGAGATGATCGCCGCGCTGGGCAAGCATTATCAGATATCGTCCTTCACCGGCGTGCCGCGCGCCGAAGATCGCATCGGGGGAAAGGAGCAGCCGCCTGCCCCACCCTATTCACAGGTCTTCCGCATGGCCGCCGCCAAAGGCGGGTTCGGGATCATCATCGTCTATTGGGGCGTCCTGGAATCCGCGCCGGAGGGTTTGCCCACCAAGGGTATTTCCTGGGTGCCGATCATCGGCGGCGTCATCCCGGACCAGATGCAACGCATGCGCATCCGTTTGATCGCGGCGATTATCGATGTGCGGAGCGGCCAGTGGGAGACCTATGTGCCGGAGCCTTTCGAAGACAACTCGATCAGCAACCAGCAGAATCGCGCGGCTTCCGACCAGGGACAAGTCGAGGAACTGAAGACCGAAGGCTACCAGGCCTTGGCCGAAGGAATAGCCACGCGATATGGCGGATGACCGCTGCCCTATTGAGCGGCAACCAATCCGGATGCGAGCTGGCGCGAAACCAACCGGGCATAGAGCCCGCCTTTCGCAACCAGGGAGTCGTGATTGCCGGTTTCGGCCACGGCTCCTCCATCCAGCACCACGATGAGATCGGCGTCGCGTACGGTGGAGAGCCGATGCGCGATCACGATCGTGGTCCGGTCGGCCTGCAGGCGTTTCAAGGCCTGGCGAATCGCCTGTTCGCTGACGGCATCGAGATGCGAGGTCGCCTCGTCCAGGATCAGGATTGGCGCGTTCTTCAGAAAAGCGCGCGCGATCGCCACCCTTTGCCGCTGCCCCCCGGAAAGGCTGGTGCCGCGCTCACCGACCATGGTGTCGAGGCCATCCGGCAGAACATCGACCAGGCCGCCCAGAGCCGCATGATCGATCGTCGCCCGGAGTTCCACCTCACTCGCGGTCGGACGCGCGATCATGATGTTGCTGCGCAGGGTATCGTTAAAGAGATAGGTATCCTGGGAGACCAGCGCGATCTGCCGGCGCAGATCGTCCAATCGGTATTCGCGCAGATCGACGCCGTTCATGGTGACCTGGCCGCTATCGGGATCCCAGAAGCGCATCAGCAATTGCGCCGTCGTCGTCTTGCCCGCGCCCGAGGGCCCGACCAGCGCCAGCGTCTTCCCGGCGGGAACGGCGATCGATACATCGCTGAGAGCGCGACGCGTCTGACCCGGATAGCGGAAACCGGCGTCGCTCAACCCCATCGCCAAGGCACCCGACGCGGTCTCGACGCCGGGCCCGTCCATCACCGGCACCGGTTCGTTTGTGAGCGCATAGATGCGGCGCGTGGCCCCCAGAGTATCCGCAAGCTGCCGGCCCACCTGCGCAATCTCGGAGACCGGCAGAAAGGCGGCCATGGCAAGAATGGTGAGCAAGGGCAGGATGGCGGGATCGATGATTCCCTGGTTTGCCAGCACCCCACCCACGATCACCACCGCAAGGCCGCCGAGACCGGTGAAGATTTCGAGCAGGCTCTGCTGCAGCGTCAGTTCGCGGAAGAACGGCTTGCGCAGCGCGATATGACGATCCGAAAGCGCATCCAACTGCGCGCCGCGATGGCCTTCACGCTGAAAGGCAACGATCTCACCCAGACCCTGCAGGGAATCGACGGCGAAAGCGCCGAGCTCGCCGGCGGCCTCCCGCGCCACCGAGCCCAAGCGATCGACGCGCTTGCGCATGAGGAACGGACTCAGGCCCACGGCAATCAGGAAAGGCAGCAACGCCGCCGCGAGCCGGATATCGGAGAAGCCAAGCACGATCAGCACCGTCGCCGGCACCAGGATGGCGACGAAGGCCGGCGCCACGGTATGGGCAAAGAAATATTCGACGAGCTCGATGTCATGAGTGACCAGGGACATGAGGTCGCCGGTGCGGCGCCGCGTGAGATAAGCCGGCGCTAAAGCATCGAGCTTGCGAAACACCGCCATGCGCATCTCGGCCAGCAGCCGGAACGCCATCTCATGGGCGATCCAGGATTCCAGCCAATGCAGCACGCCGGCCAGTGGTGCCAGAACGGCGAGCGCCCATAGAAAAGCGGCGGGCGGATGACCGTTCTTCAGTGCGGCTAGAGCGAGGGCGCTCAGCACGCCGACGCCGATGAAGGCCACGACACGCGCGACGCCCAGCAGGAAGGTCGCGACCAGGCGAGATTTCCAGGGCATGACCAGCCTCATCAACGCGACAATCAATTGCGACCAGCTCAAACCTTCGGCCTTGATGATCCCTTCGGTGAGCGGCTTTGCGACCTGCGTTGAAGCTTCGCCGGTCGGTCCGGCATCCACGCGGTCGGCGACCACGGGGATCGGATCGCTGTTCCGGGATTCGGAGACCTGCTCACTCATCAATCCGGCATAGACGCCACCCGCCTGCAGCAAAGCCGCATGACTGCCGCTTTCGATCACCCTGCCCTGGTCCAGAACCAGGATGCGGTCGCAGCCGATCACGCTGGAGAGCCGGTGTGCAAGGACCAGGGTCGT
>DASYDA010000373.1:0-5590 GCA_036499865.1 Dongiaceae bacterium
ATGGCGGATCTCGCCGGAAACGCGGCCGAGCACGCCGGGCTTCAGCTCGGTCACCTGCAGGCGCTCGGGGCGCTTCTCGCTCGGCATGACGAAGCCATAGGGCGTCGCCGGCACGAAGCCGAAGCGCTTGTAATAGTCATAATCGCCGACCAGGAGGACGAGGTCGAAATCCATCTTCGCGGCGATTTCGAGGGTGTGGAAGGTGAGCGCGCGGCCGATGCCCTGGCCGGCCAGCTCCTGCGTGATGGCGAGCGGGCCCAGCAGCAGCGCCTTGTGGTTGGTTTCGCCGACCAGGATCGGCCAGTAGCGGATGGCGCCCACGAGGCGGGCATTGGCGGCGGTGCTGTCCATCGCGACCCAGGACAAAGCAGGGATCGGATCGACGCCTTCGCGGTAAAGGTAGGAGGCCTTGTCACGTCGTCCCGCGCCGAAAACCCGGTCGAGCAACTGCTCGACACCTTGGCTCAGCGCGGCGGATTCAGGTTTGATGGTGGCTTTGAAGTCGCTCATTTCGGGATCCTTGGTGTTACAGCGGTTGGTGTGGACCAGGCTTTGGAGCCGGTGCGCCGCTGTGGGATCCCGCCGAAGCGGTCAGCTTGAGGTCATCCCACAGTTACATGCGCAACCGACTTCGCGACCCGTAGCGGGCGCCAAATTTCGTCGTCGGAGGCGCAGACTGGACAACCTTTTAGCCTTCCGGCCGTTGAACGTGAGCGCGGTATATAGAGAAAATTCGGGCGGGGTCAAGAGACAACCCCGCCCGATCGTGTGATCTTTGTCGCGCGTTCGCTAGAACGTGAAGATCCAGTTCGCCAGCAGCATCACGACGACGCCGGCGACGAGGGTGACGTAAGGCAGCATGCCGGCCTTCTTGTGACCGAGATCGCCTTCCTTCAGCCCGAGATCGTCCAGCATGCGGGTCGGAAACTTCCCGCCGTCCTGGATGTAGTGGCGAAAGCAGAACACCGGAATGATCAGAGCCGCGAAGATCAACCCGGCCCAGAGCGCATAGGGATTCCAGACCTTGGCTCCCGCGCCCATGAAGATGGCGTTGACGTAGGCGAAGATGGCACCGAGCGCGAGGATGAAGGTCGGCGCCCGGTACGGCCGGTTCACATGCCCGCTGTCCATCCGATGGATCCAGCCCGAATTGAGGTTAAGGAAGTTGAAGATGATGTATCCGCAATTCGAGACGGCCAGGATGAAGAAGAACGAGGCCGCGTCCGTCGATGCGATCGCCAGAACGATCAGGTTGGCGACCAGGTCGGTCCACATCGCCCGCGTCGGCGCGCCGTGGCTGTTGACGTGGCTGAGATAGCGCGGCAGCCAGCCATCGACCGAACCCTGATAGAGCGTGCGCGAAGAGCCGGCCATCGCCGTCATGATGCAGAGCATCAAAGCGACGATCATCAGCACGACCATGATGGCATGGATCACCGCGCCACCACCGACCATGTCAGCCATGACCGAAGCGACGCCCGATCCGTCCACCACCGGCGTTGCCAGCATGCCGGTCAGCCCGAGATAGCCCTGGAAGGTGATCGGCACCAGGACGAAGAGCAGGATGCAGAGCAAGCCGGAATAGAAGATCGCCTTGAAGGTGTCGGTGCCCGGATTCTTGAACTCGCTGGTGTAGCAGACCGCGGTCTCGAACCCGTAAGTGGACCAGGCCGCGATGAACATACCGCCAAGGACGAGTGTCCATCCGGCTATGTTCCACGATCCGGGATCCGGCGCATAGGCGACGGCGAGCGGCACGAAGGGCGAGAAGTTCTCACTGTGGAAATTGCCGTTCAGCAGCGGCACGACGCCGACGATCACCATCGGCACGATCACCAGCAGGCCCAGTACCGTCTGCACGCGCGCGGTCCCGAGGATGCCGCGATGCTGGATGAAGAAGCAGACCAGCATCAGGATGGCACCGATGAAGAAGGTGGCGTTGAAAGAGAATCCGATGTTGAAGATCGAGAAGCTGCCGAGGGTGGCGGCGCGGATCCACGGCGTTAGCGCCGCGGTCGCGGTATCCACCGTCGCGCCGGCATTGGCGGCCACATAGGCGTCGATCGTGGTCTGATCCGGCAATGGCGCCATCGAGGTCAGGATGTAGCCCGCCGCGATCGAAGTGCCGAGCGAGAGCACCGGCGACCAGGCGAACCAGTTGCACCAGACCGAAAGCGGCGCAATGAACTTGCTGTAACGCAGCCACGCCGCCGCGCCATAGACCGAGGCGCCGCCCGACTTGTTCGGGAACAGACCGGCGATCTCGGCATAGGTGAAGGACTGGATGAAGCCCATGCCCATCGAGACGATCCAGACCGCGAAGGCCGGGATGCCGACCGTGCCGGCGATGCCGCCGATGGAGAACAACACCAGAGCGGGCACCCCGCTGGCGACCCAGAACGCGCCTTTCCAATCGATGGTGCGGTGCAGTTCTCTCTGCCCCGCGACTTCAGTTGCTGCGGTCATTGATAGCTCCCTGATTGACGCGGTCTGCTGCCGCGGTTACCCGAACTGCAAGCCCGGCCGAAAAGCGTGGCCGGCGATCCTTGATTGAATTCGAGACTCACGCACCGCCACTTGAGATGGCGGCTGCATGGAGTTGCCCGACTAAGCTGGGCTGGGGTGTTGACGCCGATGGTACTTCAGCCAAGCGACCTTCCCCCTTCGCCGACCCGTCATCGATGCATCTCGCATGACCATGATGCGACAAATTGTCCACCCAATCCAGCACATTTCTCAGGATTTGGTATGGGATTGGTCGAATTAGGATCTAAGACCTAACGCCGAATCGCCGCCTGGATTACCGGGCGATGGTCACCGGGCAATGCGCCAAAACCACGATGTCTCCGGCAACCGATCCCTTGAAGAACCGCGCGGTGCCGCTTCGGCCGGCGCTGCCGGCGATGATGTGGTGGTAGTGGTTCTTTTCCGCATAGGTGACGATGGCCTGCCCGATGTCGGGACCGGCGGCGCGCACGCAATTCAGATGGGTCAGGCCGGCCTGGCGGGCGCGGTCCAGGGCGGACAGCAGCGGCGCATCCACCGGCAGATCGCCGCTTTCGATCTTTGCCTGGTCCCAGACGGTGAACCGCGTCTCGGAACCGTCGGTCACCGTGAGAAAGGTCAGCGTCTGCTTCAGCATTTCCGCCCAGGCGATGGCCAGCGTCACCGCCTTTTCGGAGGGTTCCGTATCATCGGTGGCGCAAAGGATCTTCTGCTCATACATGGAAAGCCCCGCCGTCGAAGCGATGAAATCGCCATCATCCTGGCAGGCGAGCGTAAAGGAAGGGTTGAGAGTCCGGTTCCGCCGGATAGGACTGGACTCTAGGCGCCGGGCGCGCCGGCACCACGCGTGGTTTGGTATTGGGTCCAGCGGAAGCGTGCGATGCGATAGGCATCCATGACCGAGATCGCATAGATCAGCAGCCCGCCGGCGAGTCGACCCACGATGCTGATCTCGGGCCCGGTCAGCCGCCAGCTGATCCAGCCCAGCACGAAGATGAACCAGGCGAACATCACCCCGCGCTGGATATTGCCGGCGGCCCAATGGCCGCTGCCGGGCGCCACCATGGCGATCAGCATCACCAGATAAGGATGGATCGGCGGACGCGGTTTGGCGGGATTTTCATTCATGATCGGCCGCATCCTTTGCCGGCGCCGCTGCGGCGCCCTTCCTGAGATCATCCGCGAGACCGATGACGGCATCGAGCATGCCGGCAAGCAGCGATCGCTCGACCACCACCGGGCCGAACAGTGCCTGGCGCAAAACCATGTATTCGGCCCGTGAACCCTGAGCGACTTGACGCACCAGCCGGACGCCGCGGGAGGTGATCAACAGTTCCTTCATCCGTTCATCGCCGAAGGCGCCGATATGCGCATCCAGCAGCGCCTGCGGCGGCATGGTTGCCGGATCGTCGGTCTTGATCGTGAGATGATCCGGCCAATGCGCGGGCCGCAGCACACCATGGTTGAGATCGATCGAGGGAGAAAAGAACTCGACGTTATGGGCCCGCGCCAGGATATCGCAGGTGCCGGCGAAAGGGATCGGCGCGAGCGCGGTGACCCGCAGCCAGAGCGAGGGCAGCTTGCGGACGGCGATATGGTCCACCACGGCATCGATCGCGATGTCATGGCCGCGATATTTGCCGCGCAGCTTCGGGTATTCGCCGGGTGCGCGGATGATCTCGGCATCGCCGAGCAGGCCGCGGACATCGTCGAACAGCATGGCGCGCTCGACCTCGAACCGGCGGCGGTCGCGCCGGTAGATCCAGACCAGAACGGCGATCGCCACCAGGATGGCGGCGAGGATTTCAAGAGGCACGGCGCACCGCGGTTAGTCTTCGATCCACACTTCGACCCCATCAAAAAAGAGCAACGGCCGGGCGAAGTATCCCGCCCGGCCGTTCCTTTCGCAAACCCAACCGAAAATAAATGGTCGATGCTCTCCAGGCTGGAAAGCCAGCCTTCAATAACCCTGGCTTCAATAACCCTGGGGCTTCGGCCAGTTCATGGTGAACTGGTCGCCACGCCGGACGAACTGATAGCGCCGGAAGTGGAACCACAGCGAGACGATCCAGTAGAAGGCCATCATGGCCAGCAACTGGCGTCCATAGCCGAGATAGACGGCGAAGAAAGTGGAGATACAGAGGATCATCAGCACGGCGGCCGGGATCGGATGGAATGGATGCTCGAAGCCGCGCCGGATCGTGCCCAAAGGCCACATCTTGCGGAACTTCCAGACATTGATCGGCATGAAGGTGTAGTTCAGCAGGCCCGAGAGGATCGAGAAGGTGATGATCTGGGCCAGCGGCACCTTCAGCGCGAAGATCGCCGCGATCGGGATCAGGAAGATGATCGAGCGGAACGGCGTGCGATAGCGCGGATGCACGGCGCCGAACCAGATCGGCAGATAGCGGTCGCGACCCATGGAGAACCAGGCGCGCGCCGCATCGTTTATGCAGCCATTGGCCGAGGCGATCGCCGAGAACAAGGTGCCGACGAAGAGGATGGTTTCCAGGACCGGCGAGTTGATGATCTTGGCGGCGTCATAGAGCGGCGCCAGTTCCAGATCCCAGCCGACATATTCCCAGGGCAGCAGGCCGCAAACGATATACCAAGTGAGCGCCGCGGCGATCAGCAGCGTGATGATCCCGGTCATGGTGCCGAGCGGCAGAGCACGGCCCGGAGAGCGCACTTCTTCCGCCGCCTGGCAGGTGCCCTCGATACCGAGATAATACCAGATGCCGAAATGCAGCGAGGCGATGACCCCGATCCAGCCATAGGGAAGCGCCGTCAGCAGATCGTGATGCAGCAGTTGGGCGGCCGGATTCCAAGCCGAGGCGAACTGCGTGCCGAAGAAGAGGATGATGATCGACAAGAAGGCGGCGAAGGTGATGATGAAGTTCACGGTCAGCGTCATGAAGACGCCGCGATAATTGAGCCAGGCCAATATCATCAGCGAAAGCACCGTGAAGGCCCACCAGAAATGCGCCGAAGTGAGCACGGCGTCTCCGGCACCCGGGGCGACGCGCGCCACGCCGATCTGCACCAACTGTCCTGCCACCTGAACGTCGCCGGCTTCGAGCATGGT
>DASYDA010000374.1:0-1523 GCA_036499865.1 Dongiaceae bacterium
GGTGGCGTCGTCGCCGCCGAAGCCATAGGTCGCGATGCCGTCCACCTTGGTGGCGATCGCCTGCTTGATCTGGGTCAGCATCATGTTCGGATCCCAGTTCGAGAAGTAGTAGGTGACCTTCGGCCCGAGATCCAATTCCGCTTGCTTGAAGCCGTTATAGACATTGTTCGCGAAGACGCCGCCCTGCGGACCGCCGGGGAAAGCGGCGATCTTAACGCCGGAGCACCACTTGGCTTGCGGGTCGAGGGCATGAGCGGCGGTCGTCGCCAGGCCCAAGGTCATTGCGATTGCGGCCGATGCCGTCACGGCGCGCTGAAACAGCGAAGTCCCCATAAAATCCTCCCATGATGACGTGCCGACGTTCCTGCCGGCTTGTGACGTGCAACGGTATGGGAATCAGATATCCTTGTAAAGATCATACAAATAGGCCGCCGGCTCCCTGCGTTACCGCCCGGCGCTTTCCGGCGGCGATCATTTGCCGGTGGAAACGATCACGGCTTCGCTCTGGAATTACTTCAGTCCCTCGCCGCATGGGCATGGGCTTCGCGGCCATACGACGGAATCAAGCCGTCGCAACGCACGCGAATATCTTCATGCTCGTGAAGTCGAAACCAAGAGCGCCGCCCGGCCGATGCAGTAGCGCCGGCCGCATCTTGGATGGATCGCACGACATCGAGAATTCACAGTTGGCGTCTTGACAGGTGCGGGGCCTGAGGCGTATAGCCGCACTCCCGCCGAGGTTGTGCGGGTGAAAGCTACCGAGAGAGAAATGAATTCCATCATCGCAACGTGCAAAGTGAGATCGAGGAAGGCGCCGGCGCAAGCCCCGGTCGCCGCCGATCATCGCTTGCCTGCGAATGGTATGCAGATAGCGCGGTGCCCCGCAGGTTTCGCTATGGCCTTAACGCCATTCTGCGAAACGCGAATCGATCGGCGCACGGGCATGAGGGCTGCGATGGCTTAACGAAGCCACGCATAAGGTCCGGATCGGACCCCACCGTGCCCCGCATCGTCGGTCCGCCCGGTGGGGTTTTTTATTACCTGAAACACAACCATAAGTAATGCGGTTGCGAAGGAGAACACGTGGCCTGGCGGCTGCGTGTGCGGCCGCGCCCGGTCCATCGTCCACTGGATGGGCCGGGCGGGGAACAGGAGAAGTTATCGCGGCGTAGCTCAGCCTGATCAGAGCGTCCGGTTCGGGACCGGAAGGCCCCAGGTTTGAATCCTGGCGCCCCGACCATGAGTGAGTTCCCGGAAAGGAGGGGAACATGGAGACGAAGTATCAATATCTCGAGACCGGCGGTGCGCCGATCAAGGCCTGGACCCGCGGCGTGCCCATCGAGGATTCCGCGCGCAAGCAGCTTGAGAACGTCGCGCGGCTGCCGTTCATCCACAAGCATGTCGCGGTGATGCCGGACGTGCACTTCGGGCGCGGCGCCACGGTGGGAAGCGTGATTCCGACGGTGGGGGCGATCGTGCCGGCGGCGGTCAGTGTCGATATCGGCTGCGGCATGGCGGCGGTG
>DASYDA010000375.1:0-12031 GCA_036499865.1 Dongiaceae bacterium
CAGCTCACCGATCCCTACCGCGATCCGGAATCGAACTACGTCACCATTGCCCAGTGGTCGGAGATGTCCCCGCTGCATCGTAGGGTGCGGCGCATGATGGGTACGCTGGCTGGCCGCTTTCTGCTCGGCCCCGGCTATTTCGCCGTGATGCATTTCATCGAGCTGTTGCGGGCCTTGCGTACCGGAGACCGGCGGATTCTGACGCCTTGGTTCTGGCATCTGGGTGCCTTGGTGGTGATCCTCGGTTGGGTCATCGGGGTCTGCGGCATGCCGCTCTGGCTGTATGTGCTTTGCTTCGCTTATCCCGGCTCCTCGCTAACCGTGGTGCGTTCCTTCGCCGAACATCGTTGGGCGCCCGATCATCATCACCGCAGCGCCATCGTTGAGGCCGGTCCGTTCTGGAGCTTCCTCTTCCTCTACAACAACCTGCATATCCTTCATCACCTCGAGCCGGGCCTGGTCTGGCACCGTCGCCCGGCGCGCTATCGCGAGATCAAGGACGAATTGCTGGCCGCCAATGGCGGCTATCTCATCCAGGGATACAGCGAACTCGCGCGCAAATACCTGCTGAAACCGAAAGCACCGATCCTGCACCCGGCCTAAATCGCCGCCTCCCGTAGGGCATCGCTCGTAAACGATCTGACGATCAGATAGACATCTCGCCAACAAGGCGAGTTCTCATGGATCATTCCGCACCCACGCGTTCCGCGACCATCCAGGCGTTCCTGCTCTACACGTTCGCCGTGTTCAGCTACGCCGTGGTCGATGCCGCCACCAAGCTGTTGCGGCTGGACTACGGCTTTGGCACCTGGCAGATCCTGCTGCTCACCCGCCTCCCGCCGCTGCTGGTTGCCCTCGCGCTGACCGCCCAGGCCACCGGCAGTCCGTTCCGCCTGAAGACCGCCTTTCCCAAATGGCATCTGCTGCGTGGGGTCCTGGTGGCCATCACCAGCTTCGCCTTCTTCGATGGGCTCAAATATCTTCCGCTTGCGGATTGCATCGTGCTCGCCTTCGCCGCGCCGGTCTTTGTCACCGCGCTCTCCGGTCCGCTCCTGGGTGAGCGCGTCGGCTGGCGGCGCTGGTCGGCGGTGGGCGTCGGCTTTATCGGCGTGATTGTCGCCGTCAAGCCGGGCGCGCCGATCGGCTACGGCACCTGGCTCATTTTGATCTCGGCCGCGGCCTATGCCTTGACCCTGCTGACGCTGCGGCGAATCTCCGGCAAGGAAGGCACGCATAATATCCTGTTTTATTCGACCGCGTTCACCCTGGTCATCTCCTTCGTGCCGGGAATCCGTGAGTGGCAGCCGGTCGGCTGGCACGCGGCTGGCATCATGCTGCTGCAGGGCCTGGCCAGCGCTTGCGGCCAGCTTTCGATGACCCGCGCCCTCCGGTTGGGCGAAGCCTCCATGTTGGTGCCGATCGAGTTCACCGCCTTGGTCTGGGCCGTGCTCTTCGGCTACATGTTCTGGAACGATATCCCGGTGATCGAAGTGCTGGCGGGCGCGGCCTTGATCATCGCCGCCAATATCTATATCAGCCACCGCGAAGCGCGGCTGGCAAAAAGCCGAGGTATTGCCCCTTCACCGCGGGTGGTTCCGGAGCATCCAGGCCTGCCGGACTAACTGTTCGGCGTCTCCGCGAAGGTCAGCATCTGATAGACCGGATCGACGCTGTGCGTGCCGTCGATCCAGAAATCGAGATCGTGCAGCAAGCCGTCATGGATCGAATAAATCCAGCCATGGACGCTCAGCGACTGCCCCTTGTTCCAGGCATTCTGCACGATCGTCGTGTGGCAGATATTCAGCACCTGCTGCCGCACATTCATCTCGCAGAGCATGTTGATGCGTTTTTCCGCCGTAGGCGCGGCCTCCAGCACATCCGCATGGGCGGAGCGGATATCCTTGATCTGGCGCAGCCAGTTGTCGATCAGGCCGATCTCGTTCCGCTCCATCGCCGCGCGGACGCCGCCGCAGCCGTAGTGGCCGCAGACGATGATATGGCGGACCTTCAAGACCTCGACGGCGAATTCCAGGACCGAGAGACAGTTGAGATCGATGTTGTGGACTAGGTTCGCCACGTTGCGATGGACGAAGACCTGGCCCGGCTCGAGACCCAGCAGCCGGTCAGCGGATACCCTGGCGTCAGAACAGCCGATCCAGAAGATCGACGGCGCTTGCTGCTTCGCCAGGCGGGAGAAAAATCCAGGGTCGCGCTGCTTTTCCTCGGCCGCCCAGATCTTGTTCCGGTCCAGGATGTCTCGCAGAAATGATTGGCTCATGCATATTCTCCGCCGCGTCGGCTCGTAGCTGCTCTCGATTCGCTCGATCGGATGCTAGCCTAGCTCCCGGGGAGAGCGATAGAATTGCGGGATGAAGTCGCATGTAAGCACCCCGACCCGCCTCGTTCTAGACTATGGCCCGCTCGCCGTATTCTTTATTTCCTATAAGATATGGGGACTTATGCCGGCGACGGGGCTGCTGATGGCGGCCTCGGTGGTTACCATCATTGCATCCTATGCGATCTTGAAACGGCTGGCCTGGGTGCCCCTTTTCACCGCCGTCATCGTGGTGATCTTCGGTGGCCTGACCCTGATCTTGAAGGACGAGACCTTCATCAAGATGAAGCCGACCATCATAGAGGGCCTGTTCTCGGTCACCCTCTGGGCCGGCCTCCTGCTCAAGCGTCCCCTGCTCCACCATGTCCTCGGCGAGGGCCTGCGGCTCGACGCCGATGGCTGGCGGCAGCTGGAATTCCGGCTGGCGATCTTTTTCGGCGCCATGGCGATCCTGAACGAAATCATCTGGCGAACCATGTCCACCGATACCTGGATCAACTTCAAGGTGTTCGGCCTGATGGGTTTGACCGTCCTCTTCATGTTGCTGCAGACGCCGTTGATCCGCCGCCATCAACTGCCGGAGAATTCGGTGACGGAGAATTTTCCTGCGGGTGATTGACGATCCCGCCCGATCCGAGCAGCATCAAACAGGGTTAATTCGCTGATTGGGGGAATCGTGAAGCCTGCGGAGACCGACATATTCGGCCTGGAATGGACCGGGGAACTGCTTTTTCTCCCGGCACCCACCGGCAAATCCGACATCATTGCCATGGTTTACAACTACTACCAGCGGTTATGTGGGGAGCGGGCTTTTCCCAAGCGCGGAGACATCGATCCCACCGAAATCAGCAGCGGCCTGCCCTATATCTCGATCGCCGACTATCAGGCCGAGCCGTTTCGGGTGCGATTTCGGCTGATCGGCTCGGAGATCGAACGCCACTACGGCAATGACGCCCGGGGCCGATGGCTCGATGAGATGCCGTGGGAGCCCAAGAATATCGACGATACGACGCTGATCTACCGCCGGGTCTGTGAGGAGCGGCGCCCGCTGTTCGGCCTCTCTTACGTCACCTGGGAGGACCGCACCGACCATATCTTCGAATGGGCGGTCTTTCCGCTCTCCGACAATGGCGAGACCATCACGCATGCGCTCAGCGTCGACGACTATACGACGGTGATGCCCCGCAACCGCCGCGCGGTCTGAGTGCTGGCCAGGCCTGGCCAGTCCAGTTTCTAGACGTTGCTGTCCGGCGCTGCCGCTTTCTTCTTCGCCATGAACTCGTTCAAGGCCTCGTCGATCGCCGGATCGATTGCCGGCGCCTCATAGTCCCCCAGCATGCGCTTGTAGATCTTGTTGGCGCGCTGGGCGGCGTCCTGCTCGCCTTCGGCCAGCCACTGCTCGAAGCTGTTGTTGTCGGCGATGCTCGAACGGTAGAACGCTGTCTCGAAATTGGCCTGGGTATGGGCGCAGCCGAGGAAATGGCTGCCCGGGCCGACTTCGCGGATGGCGTCCAAGGCCTGGCCGTTCTCCGAGAGATCGACGCCCTTCGCCAGCACCTGCATCATGCCGAGCTGGTCGGCGTCCATGATGAACTTCTCGTAGCCGGAAGCGAGACCGCCTTCCAGCCAGCCTGCCCCATGCAGCACGAAATTGGTGCCGGCCTGCAGGGTCGGCAGCAGGGTTTGGGCGCTTTCATAGGCGGCCTGGGCATCCGGCACCTTGGAGGCGCAGAGCGAACCGCCGGTGCGGAACGGAATGCCGAGACGACGGGCGATCTGCGCGGAGGCCAGGCTGACCAGGGTCGGCTCCGGCGTGCCGAAGGTCGGCGCGCCGGATTGCATGGAGATCGAACTCGCGAACACGCCGAAGATGACCGGCGCGCCAGGCTGATACAGCTGGCAGGTCCCCGCCCCGGCCAGGACCTCCGCCAGAACCTGGGCGATGGTGCCCGCTGCCGTCACCGGGCTCATGGCGCCCGCCAGGATGAACGGCGTGGTGATGCAGGCCTGCATGTTCCGGGCATAGACCTTCATGGCGCCCAGCATGGTGCCGTCCCAGACCATCGGCGAATTGGCGTTGATCAGCGAGGTGATGACCGTGTTCTTCGCGACGAAGTCCTCGCCGAACAGGATCTTCGCCATATCGACGGTGTCCTGGGCGCGTTCCGGCGCGGTCACCGAACCCATGAAGGGCTTATCGGAATATTTGATATGGCTGTAGACCATGTCGAGATGCCGCTTGTTGACCGGCAGATCGACCGGCTCGCAGACCGTGCCGCCCGAATGGTGGATCGACGGCGACATATAGGCGAGCTTCACGAAATTGCGGAAATCCTCGATGGTCGCATAGCGGCGGCCTTCGTCGAGGTTGCGGATGAAGGGCGGGCCATAGACCGGCGCGAAGACCGTGGCGTCGCCGCCGATCCGCACCGAGCGCTCCGGGTTGCGGGCGTGCTGGATATATTCCTTGGGCGCCGTCTTCTGGACGATCGAGCGGCAGAGGCCGCGCGGGAATCGGATGCGCGTCCCCTTCACATCGGCGCCGGCCTTCTTCCAGAGATCGAGCGCTTCCGGCTCGTCGCGGAATTCGATGCCGATTTCCTGGAGAATCGTATCGGCATTGCGCTCGATGAGTTCGAGGCCCTCCTCGTCCAGCACCGTCACCAGCGGGATTTTCCGCACGATATAGGGGTTCTGCACGATCTTCGGCTTCTGCCGCAAAGCGCGCCGCGCATCGGCGCCGCCCCGGGTCCGCCTGCCGGTTTCCGGTTGACCCTCGGTACGTTCAGCAATAGCCATCGGACTGCCTCATTCGAATTCGGAATATCGAGCTTCAGATTGGCGTCATTTCGACACCGGAGCGTGTTTGGCTCTAGCGAGACAGCGACAATCGATACCCTTTTCGCGCCCTGACGGAAATGGCGGAATTTCGGCGGATTTCCGAGAGTTATACAGCTCGGCCCGGGTCCGGAAACCGCCGCAACGCGCCGACTCACAGCGTTTCTTGTCGCGCGATATTTTGGGAATGTCGCAAACAGGCAGCAATCGCGTCGCCGCGCCGCCTTATAGTCTGCCCGCAATACCACTTCGGAGTCGCGGGCAATGGCTGAATTTCCGGAAAAGGCGAAGGTCGTCATCATCGGGTTGGGCGGTATCGTGGGCGCATCGGTCGCCCATCACCTGGTCGAGCGCGGCTGGGACGATATCGTCGGCATCGACAAGTCCGGCATCCCGACCGATATCGGCTCGACGGCGCATGCCTCCGACTTCTGCTACATGACCAGCCACGACTTTCTGTCCTGCTGGACGTCGCTCTATTCGATCTCGTTCTACGACAAGCTCGGGCACTACGCCCGCGTCGGCGGCCTCGAGGTCGCGCGCGTGGGCGACGACGCCCGCATGGACGAGATCAAGCGCAAGGTCACATCAGGCAAGGCCTTCGGCACCCGCGCCCGCCTGATCGACCCGGCCGAGATCAAGGAAAAGTTCCCCTTGCTCGAGCAAGACCAGGTGCAAGGCGGCCTCTGGGACCCAGATGCCGGCTTGGTGATCCCGCGCTCGCAGACCGTCGCCTTCCAGCTGATCAGCCAGGCGGAAACCGCCGGCAAGCTGAAGAGCTTCGCGAATACCCCCGCCAAGTCGCTGGTCGTCGAGAACGGCCGCATCAAAGGCGTTGTGACCGATCGCGGCACTATCATGGCAGACCATGTGGTCGTGACCGCCGGCTTGTGGGGCCGCCTGATCGCCGAAATGGCGGGCGAGGACCTGCCGGTGATGCCGGTCGATCATCCCCTCACCTTCTTCGGGCCCTACACCGAGTTCGCCGGCACCGGCAATGAGATCGGCTGGCCGCTGCTGCGCGACCAGGGCAACTCCGCCTATATGCGCGACACCGGCGACCCGACGACGGCCGAAGGCGGCATGATCGAATGGGGCTATTACGAGGAGAAGAACCCGCGCCTGGTCCACCCGCGCCAGATCCTGGAAAAGCATGAGGCGCGGCTCTCGCCCTCCCAGCGCGATCTCGATATGGAGCAGATCCTGACGCCGCTGGAACGCGCCATCGAATTGACGCCGATCCTGGGCGAGCTCGGCTACGAGGAGAAGCGCTCGTTCAACGGCCTCCTGCAGGTCACGACCGATGGCGGGCCTTCGATCGGCGAGAGCCAGAAGGTGCGCGGCCTCTGGTATTCGGTCGGCATCTGGGTCAAGGATGCACCCGGCATGGGCAAGCTGGTCGCCGACTGGATGACCGACGGCCGCACCCCGATCGACCACAATCGGATCGACTATGCCCGCTTCTACCCGCACATGATGCAGGCGGAGTTCATCGAGGGCCGCTGCGGCGAGGCGGCGCAGAAGATCTACAATCCGGCCGTCCATCCACGCGAACCCTATGCGACCGGCCGCAATCTGCGCCGCTCGCCCTTCTATGTGCGCGAAAAGGAACTCGGCGGTTACTTCATGGAGCTCGGCGGCTGGGAACGCGCTCATGGCTACGCCGCCAACGAGCACCTGCTGAAGAAATACGGCAATCGCGTCCCGAAGCGCGAGAACGAGTGGGACAACCGCCATTTCTGGCGTGTCTCCAATGCCGAGCATCTCGCCATGAGCGAGGATTGCGGCATCGTGAACCTGTCGCATTTCGCGATGATCGACGTCGAGGGTCCGGATCATGTCGCGCTGATGGAATGGGTGTGCGCCGCCAAGATCGGCGGCGACAACATGATCGGCAAGGGCATCTACACGCACTTCCTCGACGACGAGGGCATGGTGCGCGCCGACCTGACCGTCATCCGCATGGCCGACCGCTGTCGGGTGATCGACGGCGCCGATGCCGGCCCGCGCGACTTCCACTACCTGCGCCGGACGGCCCAGGACAAAGGCTTGAACGTCACGGTCACGGACACGACCGCGAAATATGTGACGATCGGCATCTGGGGGCCGAATGCGCGCGCGACGTTGCAGAAGGTCGTCGAGGACCCCAACGCTCTGACGCCGGAGAATTTCCCTTTCGCTGCGATCAAGCCGGTGAAGATCGGCGGCAAGAACGTCACCGCCTTTCGCATCTCCTATGTCGGCGAGCAGGGCTGGGAACTTCACATGAAGTATGAGGACGGCTTGGCCGTCTGGGATGCCTTGCGGTCCACCGGCGTGATGGCCTTCGGTGTCGAGACCTATGCCAACAGCCGCCGCATGGAGAAGAGCCTGCGCCTACAGAACGCGGACCTACTGACCGAATACAATCTGATCGAGGCCGATCTGGCGCGACCGAAGGTCAAGGACGCCGACTTCCGCGGCAAGGCCAAGCATTTGGAATATCGCGCCCGCGAGCATCAGCCGGCCATGCTGTGCACGCTGGTCATGATGGAGAACACGGATTTGAAAGGCGTGGCCCGTTATCCGGTCGGCATCATGCCCGTGATGGACCCAAAAACCGGCGAAGGGCTGGTCGACGAGCTCGGTCGCCGCTCCTTCACCACCTCTGTCGCCTATGGCCCGACCATCGGCAAGAACATCGCCCTCGCCTACCTCCCCTGGGCCTATTGCCAGGAGGGCCGCAAGCTCACCGTTGAATATTTCGGCGAGACCTATCCGGTTGAAGTGGCGAGCATCGGCTACAAGCCGCTCTACGACGCGGAGAACTTGAAGCCGCGGACGTGAGGCCGACTAATTCGTCTACTCTCCCTGAGATGCGATGATGTCGATCTGGCTTGATCGCAAACACATCGTGTTTGCGGTCACGTCCTCGAAGTAACAGGTCGCCTCGTTTTCTGAAATCGTCACTGGTGCCGGAACTTTGACCAGAAGTTGGTGATCAGCCCTCCAGCCGAATTGGTCAACGGTCAGAGATCGGAAAGAAATGAGCGCCGGATCTCCGAACAAGGGATTCTCTGCCCCGATTTTCGGCGGATCTCCAGTGCCTATCCAGACCGCGGCAACGTCGGAAGAGCTGTTTGCGTGATGATAGTCCACCAGAATTGCATACGAGTTCGAGTTAGGCTCGGGAACAATTCCAATCACCTTGTACCGATCAAAGACATTCGGTTTCAGGAGATCGGAGACATTCGGCCATGCCACCAGAGCCGAAGCCACTCCAGCGATCAAAGCCGCCGCTGATAAAGCTAAGATTCCTTTGCGGTGATTCAGCATCGCCGATTGCTCGACTGTTTATTTTGCATTGTCGGCGAACACATTGATGCGT
The DNA here is from genome assembly GCA_036499865.1 of Dongiaceae bacterium. Lineage (GTDB taxonomy): Bacteria > Pseudomonadota > Alphaproteobacteria > Dongiales > Dongiaceae > Dongia. The sequence continues at coordinate 8,541 of DASYDA010000375.1, forward strand.
TCATCGGCAATTCCAGCTGCCATCATGATCCGCCGCGCCAGTTCCGCCGCCGCCGGCCGCAGCTTCCCTTCTGGGCGGTCCAGCCAATAGGCGACGGGATTGAGCACGGTGCGCTTGTCCACCACGGACACCCTGCCCTCCGCCAGCATCTCCTGCGCCAAGGGCGGTCGCGCCAGAGCGACGCCGAGGCCATGCGCCGCCGCATCGAGGACCAGGTTATAATCCTCGAAACGGCGGTCCTGGCGGCGCGGCTTGTAGTCGAGGCCCTGGGCGGTGAACCAGGCGCGCCAGCCCGAAGCGTCTGAATCGTGGATCAGCGGCTGATCCAACAGCCGCGCGGGATCGCCGTCGCCGATCTCCTGCGCGAGATCGGGTGCAGCAATCGGATAGATATGCTCCTCGAACAATCGTACCGAAACACGCCGCGGTATGGCGCCGCGGCCGCAGCGCAATGCGAGATCCAGACCCGCATCGGCAAGGTCGCCTTCACGATGTTCGATAATCAGTTCGACGCGCAGCTTCGGATGGCCGTTCTCCAGGTCGCGCAGCCGCGGCATCAGCCAGAGACCGCTCACCGAAGGCAGGGAGGCCAGGCGCACCACGGCGCTGCCGCGCGTCTCCACCCAGCGATCGGAGCTGTCGGCGATCAGCGCCAGAGCCTCGCTGGTGCGCAGAAACAGCCTTTGCCCCTCGGGAGTCAGTTCGACGCCCCGGGCGCGGCGGTCGAACAGCCTTTGGCCGAGCCAGCGTTCCAGCTTGCCGATCTGCCGGCTGATGGCGCCGTGGGTGATGTTCATGGTCTGGGCCGCGGCGGAAAAGCTGCCGGTCCGCGCCGCCGTCTCGAAGGCCCGCAGGGTGTCCAACGGAAGAAGTTGTTCGGAGCTGTGATCCATTATCACAGCTCATACCTGATGCTATCGATTGTCAATCAGCTCGTTTCCCGCGATCTTGTCCGGCAGTAGCGTGAGATAATCCAATGACCGTGGAATCCAGAACCCTATCCCCCAACCGCAGCGTCGATTTCGCAACGCCCCTGGCCCTCATCTGCACGATATTGGGCTGGGCTTCCGCCTTCGCGGGCATCCGCGTGGGATTGACCGCGTTCGGGCCCTTCGAGCTGGGCTCCCTGCGCTTCGCCATCGCGGCGGTTCCTGCAATACTCATGCTCGCGGTGCTGCGCCCAGCCTGGCCGACCGGGCGTGAATTCCTCCGCATCGCGCTCCGCGCCTTCATTTGCGTCGCCCTCTACACCGTTCTCCTGAATGTCGGCGAGAAGACCATTTCCGGCGGCGCCGCGAGCTTCATCGTCAACACCGCGCCGATCTTGACCGCCCTGCTTGCCGTCATGCTGTTGGGCGAGAAATTCGGCTGGGTCGGCTGGATCGGCACGGCCCTCTCTTTCGCGGGCGTCACCCTGGTCGCGGCCAGCCAAGGCGATGGCTTCAATATCGGCGTCGGCGCGCTGTTCATCATCGGCGCTGCCTTCTGCACGGCGATCGACGCCATCATTCAGAAGCCCTTGTTCTTGAAACATAAGCCTCTGGTCGTGTCGGCCTGGTCGATGATCTTCGCCGCACTGTTCCTGTCGCCGGGATTGCCGCACGCTTTGGCGCAATTCGCGGCCGCCGCGCCCACGCCGCGCTCCGCGGTGATCTATCTCGGCATCGTGCCCAGCTTCATCGCATACGGGACCTGGTCGATCACGGTTTCCCGCTTTCCTGCCAGCCGGGCCGCCAATTTCCTTTATTGCATCCCACCGACGGCAACGCTGATGGGCGCCTTCTGGCTCGGGGAAATCCCGAATTGGCTCGGGATCTTCGGCGGATTTATGACGCTGGCTGGCGTGGCCGTGGTCAATATCTGGCGTAAACGCGGCTAGCTATTAGAGATTCTATCCGCTGCCATTGGCATTGCTTCTAACCATTTGGTTTTACATTCGATTTATGCAAAGCAGGGCCGCCAAGCCTCGGCTTGCACCGCATCTGCGAAACGCCTAGTTTTCGAGTCATATCGGCATTTCACAGGCTCGGCGATGTCCAATCGATTCTTGAAACTTCTGGCGGAACGACCTTTCCTGATGGCGGACGGCGCCACCGGCACCAACCTGTTCGGCATGGGGCTGATGACCGGTGATTCTCCGGAAATGTGGAATTTCGAGCATCCCGAACGGATCGAGGCCCTACATCAGAGCTTCGTCGATTCCGGCGCCGACCTTTTCCTCACCAACAGTTTTGGCGGCACGCGACATCGTCTGAAGCTGCACAATGCCCAAGACCGGGTGCGCGAAATGAACAAGCGCGCCGCCGAAATCGGCCGCAAGGTCGCCGACGGCGCGGATCGCGAGGTCGTGGTTGCGGGCTCAATAGGCCCCACAGGCGAGCTCTTCCAGCCGCTGGGCGCCTTGACCGAAGCCGACGGCATCGCGGCCTTCGCCGAACAGGCGCAGGCGCTAAAGGAGGGCGGCGTCGATGTGCTCTGGATCGAGACCATGTCTTCCAAGGAAGAAGTGACCGCCGCCGTCATGGGTGCTGCCACAACCGGCCTGCCGATCGTGACCACCATGAGCTTCGACACCAATGGCAAGACCATGATGGGGATCTCGCCGGCGGATTTCGTCGCCTTCGTGCATTCGCTGGATCCCAAGCCGGTCGCCTATGGCGCCAATTGCGGCGTCGGCGCCTCGGACCTCGTCGCGACCATCGTGAAGCTAGCCGAAGCCGCCGCGCCCGGCGACATCATCGTGGCCAAGGGCAATGCCGGCATTCCCTTCTACGAGGAAGGCAAGATCAAATATAACGGCACGCCGCCGCTGATGGCCGATTATGCGCGGATCGTTCGCGATGCAGGCGCGCGGATCGTCGGCGGCTGCTGTGGCACCTCGCCGGAGCATCTGCATGCGATCCGCGGTGCCTTGGACGCGCATCAGCCGGGCGAGAAGCCGACCATGGAAAGCATCATCGGCCGCCTCGGACCGATCACCGAGGGTGCGCAAGCTTTGCTGAAGGGCGGCGATATCTCCGCCGATGCCCCCAAACGCAGCCGACGCCGTGAGCGCTCGAGCTCAAGCGAAGCGGCGTTCTGAGCCTTCGAGACGGGTTTCCATCACGCGGATAGAGCAACCCCCACCCCCGTCTGCGAATGCGGACATTCGTCCGGGGGCCGCCCCCAACTTGGGGGCGGGAGACGAAAGGCCGGGCTACAGGGTCACTTAAGCGCGCTCTCTCCGATCCCCCTCCCCCAAGTTGGGGCAGGGTTAGGGAGGGGGTTGCTGGGAGAGCGGCCCTCGCTGGCAATTCATCTGGCCACGCGCTAAGAACGGCTTTCCACAACTGAAATCATCGAAACCGCAGCCATGTCCTCTCTGCCATCCCTGCTCTCCGAGATCGTCGGGCGGATTTTCGCCGAAGCCGGCTTGGATCCCGCTTTCGGCAAGGTCACGGTGTCCAACCGGCCCGACCTCGCGCAATTCCAGTGCAACGGTGCGCTCGCCG
>DASYDA010000376.1:0-4941 GCA_036499865.1 Dongiaceae bacterium
ACTGAAGGCAAAGTCCCGGCTAACCCCTTGTTCCTCCGCGATGACGATCTGCGGCAGGGCATCGAGCTGTTTTTCTTCGCCTATCGCGATTTTACAGCGAAGGCGGATGAAACCCTGCTGCAATACGGCTTCGGCCGGGCGCATCACCGGGTCATCTATTTCGTCGGCCGCAATCCGGGCATGACCGTCTCCGAGCTGCTCGACATCCTGAAGATCACCAAGCAGAGCCTGTCGCGGGTCCTGGGCCAGCTGGTGCGCCAGGGCTTCATCGTGCAGCGCCCGGGCGCTACCGACCGGCGGCAGCGCCTGCTGAGCCTGACCGAGCTCGGCGCCGAACTCGAGCGCAAGCTGACCGAGGAGCAGCGCGCTTTGGTCGCGCGAGCCTATCGCAGCGCCGGCGCCGATGCGGTGGAGGGTTTCCGCAAAGTGCTGCTTGGATTGATCAACGAGGCGGACCGCGATCGCTTCAAGCCGCAGAACCCGCGGTAAACAGGTGGCAATGAGCGAACCCACGACGAGCGATCAGCCGCATATCCTGGTGGTGGATGACGACCGCCGGCTGCGCGACCTCATCGCGCGCTTCCTCGGCGATCATGGGTACCAGGTCTTGACGGCGGTCGACGCGAAGGATGCGCGGGCCAAGCTGAAGAACCTCACCTTCGATCTCCTGGTGCTGGACATCATGATGCCGGGCGAGACCGGCCTCGAACTCACCGCCGATCTTCGCAATGAAAGCGACGTGCCTATCCTGCTGCTGACCGCCCGCACCGAAACCGAGGACCGGATCGCCGGATTCGAGACCGGCGCCGACGACTATCTCACCAAACCCTTCGAGCCCAAGGAACTGGTGCTGCGCATCCAGTCCATCCTGAAACGGGCGCGCGGGAAACGCGAGGAGGCCAAATCGCGCCGCGTGATCCGCTTGGGCGATTACCTGTTCGAGCTCGACCGCCGCCGCCTGTTCCGCGGCGAGGAGCCGGTCTATCTGACCGAGGCCGAAACCAACATGCTGGCGCAGCTCGGGGAGCGGGCCGGCGAGGTGGTCACCCGCGAGGAATTGTCGCCCTCCGCCAGCGAAACCTCGGAAGACCTGCCGGCCAGCCGCCTGGTCGATGTGCAGGTGACAAGGCTGCGCCGCAAGATCGAGACCGATCCCCGCTTCCCGCGCTACCTGCAGACGGTGCGCGGCCGCGGCTATCTGCTGCAGCCCGATTGATCCTGACCGTGAACGCGATCCGGACCCAATTGCGGGAAGTGCTGATCGCCGTCGAGCGGCTTCTGCCGCAATCGCTGCTCGGCCGCTCGATCATCATCATCGTGACGCCGATCGTGCTGCTGCAGGCGGTTTCCGCCTGGGTCTTCTATGCCAGCCATTGGGACACCGTGACGCGCCGCATGGCCCAGGGCGTCGCCGGTGACATCGCCGCGGTCATCCGCCTGATGCCGCGCCCGATCGATCCCAGCCGCGCCACCGAATTGTTCGCCGTGGCCGACGACATGATGGATCTCAAATTCACCTTCAAGCCCGGAGAAATCCTGCCTAACGATCCCACGGTGACGCGCCAGAACCTGGTCGACCGCTCATTGAAGAACGCATTGGCCAGCAGCCTGCACCGGCCCTTTCTGATCGACAGCCGGTCGCTGAAGAATTTCATCCAGATCCACGTCCAGCTCGCCGACGGCGTCTTACGCGCGGTGGTGCGGCGACGGCGGCTGTTCAGTTCGACCACCTATGTCTTCCTGCTCTGGATGATCGGCACGTCGCTCGCTTTGCTGACTTTCGCCACGGTCTTCATGCGCAACCAGGTGCGCCCGATCCGGCAGCTCGCCAAGGCGGCCGATGATTTCGGGCGCGGGCGCGATGTGCGGGATTTCCGGCCGAGCGGCGCAGCCGAAGTGGAGCTGGCGGGCCACGCCTTCAACCTGATGCGCGATCGCATCCGCCGGCAGATCTCGCAGCGGACGGAAATGCTGGCCGGCGTCAGCCATGACCTCCGCACGCCGCTCACCCGCATGAAGCTGCAGCTCGCTTTGATGGGGGACAATCCGGAGACCATCGACCTTAAAAAAGACATCGACGAAATGGAACGCATGATCGGCGGCTACCTCGCCTTCGCCCGGGGCGAGGGAACCGAGCAGGTGGTGGAATCCGATCTGGTCGAGGAAGTGGCCGAGGCCGTCAATGACGCCCGGCGGGAAGGAGCCAACATCGTTTTCGCGGCGCCCGATCGCAAGATCAAGCTGGCGTTGCGCCGCGACGCGTTCCGCCGGGCGCTCGCCAATGTCATCGGCAATGCCCGCCGCTATGCGAACCGGATCGAGGTTGCCATGCGCGCTCGCGGCAACGGCATCGATGTGATCATCGATGACGACGGCCCGGGCATTCCGATCGGTCGCCGGGAGGACGTGTTCCGCCCCTTCTTCCGCCTGGAGGAATCCCGGAATCCCGAGACCGGCGGCACCGGCCTCGGCCTCGTCATCGCCCGCGACGCGATGCGCAGCCATGGCGGCGATATCACGCTGCACGATTCACCGCTGGGCGGATTGCGGGCGATCTTGCGGCTTCCGACCTAAGTCTAATCGGGACCCGCGAAATCGAGATAGGCGATCTCGCCGAGAATCATCCCGACAGAGTGGTCTTCAAACCGCAGCGGGAGATAGACGCATTCGAACTGCTTGAATCCCCACTCGGACAGCCAGAAAGCCTGGCCGCTCGTATAGGTCGCTTCCCGCGTCTTCAGGGCCGTATCGCAGCCGAGCCGGACCAGCGTGAGACCTTCGGGATCGTCGCGATAGAAATCGCTGAAATACCGGCCCGTCAGATCCCGCTCATTGTTCACGACGATGTTCGTGCCGATCAGCCGATAGCGGAAGTCCTCGCCATTGCCGATCACATCCACAATGAAGATATTGGGCAGATGCCGCACGATCTCCGCCGGATCGACATCCTCGCGGCGGGGAATGGAGCCGTCCTGGAACTTGCTCCGCCAATAGGATTCCAGCATCCGCAAAGACGGGCTTGCAACCTCCGTCGCAAGCGCCACGGACCGGCCCTCAGGCAGGGAGGTCCGTGTCTTCATGTCATCTGCGGGTTGACCACCGGAACGGCGCATCGGCGTGATTGGGCATTACAACTGCAAAACAGCCGGCAGTCTGGCCAGATGATCTTTAAGAATTCCATAATGTCTGACAGGAACAAGGTCCCGCCGGGCCAGCCGAGGCCTAGAACAATCGCCCGCCATTCGGGACAGGCAGGCTGGGATTGATCAGCACCACCTCGCCATCGGCATCGGGAAAGCCGAGCATCAGGATCTCGGACATGAATTTGCCGATCTGCTTCACCGGAAAATTAACCACGGCGGCGACCTGCCGGCCCACCAGCTTGTCCGGTTGATAGTGTTTGGTGATCTGCGCCGAGCTGCGCTTGACGCCGATTTCCGGGCCGAAATCGACGGAGAGCTTGAAGGCCGGCTTGCGCGCTTCCGGATAGGGCTCGACGGCGACGATGGTGCCGACCCGGATATCGACTTTCCGGAAATCGTCGTAGCTGATCTGTGGCGCGATAGCTTCTGAAGTCATTCCCACTTTCCCCCGACCGACTCCGATTGTTGATCGGAAGTTAGCGCCGGAAGGGTTGCGGGACAACGCCGGGGCATCATTGACAAAAACAAGGGCCGCCCGCCTTTCGGCGAGCGGCCCCGGTAACGCTGCTAACGAAGGTCGATTACTTCTTCGCGGACTTCGCGAAAGCAGTCTTCACTTCGTCGAAGCTGTCGGCAACGCGCTTGCTGATCACATCGATCGCCTGCGTGTTCGACTTCTGCAGGGTGGTGCTCATCTCGCGCATCGTGCCCAAGGCATGCTCGAACGCCGCTTTCGCGACTTCGGCCTGCTTCACGAGCTTCTCTTCGGTGCTGGCGGGAACGCTGAGTTCCTTGGCCAGACGCGAGAATTCCTCGACCGTTTCGCGAGCCACTTCGGCCTGGCGCTGGGCAACCGCCTTCACGCCGTCAAAAGCAAGCTGATTGGCGCTGGTGAACGCTTCGAAATTCTTACGCTGGGCAGTGAACAGACCTTCGAAATCCATGCTCGGGGTCTTGCCATTGGTGAACGACTTCGAGAAGTCGCCGAACCAACGATTGAACTCGGACTGGAATTGGCCAAAGTCCGGCATCTTGAAATAGTCCGGCTTGAAATCGATCTGTTCTGCTGCGGTGGTCTTCGCCATGGGGGTTCTCCTCCGTTCAGACTTCATATGACATGCCTTCATTGTGCACTGCACAATTGAACCGGAAGATGGTGCAACGCAGCAGAGAAATCAAGCCTTATGTTGCATCGCAATAGAATATTAAAAATATTATTATTTCCCAGTAACTTAATGGTAACCCGGCCTAGTCGCGGCGGGTGACCATGCGGAAAAAAATCACAGTCAGCACCAGAACCATCAGCAAGAGGCAGAAGGAGGCGGCGGCTCCCTCATTGATGCTCAAGCCCAGAAAGGCGCGCTTATAGGCGAAATAACTGAGCAGATCGGTGGAGATCCCCGGCCCGCCGCGGGTGAGCACGTAGACCAGATCGTAAGTGCGCGATTCGTTGATGAGCTGGATGACGATGGCGATCGCCGCCACCGGCCGCAGCATCGGCAAAGTGAGATACCAGAACTGCTGCAGGGTGTTGGCGCCATCGACCTCGGCCGCCTCATAAGGATCGCGCGGCAGGGAGGCGAGACCGGCCGCCAGGATCAAGATCACGAAAGAAACCTGCTGCCAGATGTCGATGAAGACGACGGTCCAGAAGGCCAGATCCGGCGATCCCAGCCAATCCACGCCGACGAGACCGGCGCCTTCCAGCAAGCGGTTGATCACGCCGAGATTGGGCTGCAGGAGCATATGCCAGATCAGCGCCACGCTGACCGGCGACATCGCCATGGGCAGGGTCAGG
>DASYDA010000377.1:0-2607 GCA_036499865.1 Dongiaceae bacterium
CTTCAGCCCTTCGGCGTCGATCGCCTCCAAGCCTAAGAACAGGTATTTGAGGCCGAGCGTCTTCCAATAGGCGAAGACCTCGCGGTTCTTCAACAGCACGTCGGCGCGGGTCTCCAGGTAATAGCGTTTCTTGATGCCCCGCTTCTCGATCTCCTTGCCGATGGCGAAGCCGTGTTCCGGATGGATGAAGGCGACGTCATCGACGATGAAGACATTGGGCTCCTGGATCGAAGCCAACTCCTCGCCGATCTTCTCCGGCGTCGCCGTGCGATAGCTTCGACCGTAGAAGGTCCAGGCGCTGCAGAAGGCGCAATCCCAGGGGCAGCCGCGGGTGAATTCGATGGAGGCGCAGGGATCGAGTTCGCCGATGAAATAGTTGCGCCGCCGCCGCAGCAGGTCGCGCGCCGGCTGATAGAGGTCGAGGTTTTCCAGCAGCACCGGCACCGGACCACTGCCGCGCAAAGTGACCGCGCCGGGCACTTCGTTGATGCTGCCGTTCAGCAAGGCCGCCAGCAACATCGGCGTCGAGAGTTCACCCTCACCCTTGAGGACGCAATCGATGGCCCCATTGCCATGCTCGAGCAGTTCTTCGGCGATGAAGGAGCCGCTATGACCGCCGATGAAGATCAAGCTGAGCGGCAATTCGGACTTGATCGCCTTGGCGAGGTCGATCACTTCGGGAACATTCGCGAGATAGTTCAGCGAAAAGCCGATCGCCTGCGGGCGGAAATCCTTGATTTCCCGGTGCAGTTCCTGATGGCTGAAGGTCTGCAGATCGACGATCCGGACCTCGTGGCCGGCCATCCGCACCGCCTGCGCGACCCGCTCGAGTCCGAGCGGCTCCAGGCGCAGATAGATCTCGCTATACATCAGCGGACTGGGATGGACGAGAAGAACGCGTAGGTGTTGGGCAGATTTGGGCACAGGCATGTATCCCTCTTCGCGTGGCGCTCCCACCCCTCCCCGGCCGGATTTGTAAACGGATCTATGAACTCCAGATCTTCCGGACGTTCCCGTTTTCCGTCTCGCTCAAGATTGCCGCAACCAGCGCGCTGAAGGCAATGGCAAACAGCGCCGCGCCGACCGCATGACCGCCTTCCCATTGATCGCGGAACCGGGTCCAATCCGTCGGAAGCGTATCGGCCGTCCAGGCATTGAGCGCGGTATTGACGGGCTCGACATAGGCGAACCATATGCCGAGCGCCACGCTGGAGCATAAGGCCGCCACCAGCGTGAGCAGGCGCGCCAACTTCCAGCCGCGCAATTGTATAAACACGATCCAGGTGGTGATGATCGCGGTCACCTCGATGATGGCGCCGACCACGCCGAACGCCATGTAGACATTGTGCTGCATCATCAGCCAATCCGGGCCGGACAGCCGCATTTTTCCAACATACTCAAGCGCATGGCAGAACGTCATCCCGAGTGTGAGCGCCACCAGCAGCAGGTTCAAGAATCGGATAAATTTGAGAAGCATAGGCTTTCCGCGTCGGAGAGGCTCTTGATCACGATACCGGCACCGCGGTATCGGCGGCGATCAGAGCCTGCTGGTCACATTCGAGCGACGACTCCGATCAGACGATCCAGCTCCGCCGCGCTGTTGACGTAATGTACCGAAGCCCGCACGAGTTCCATCAAGCCTCGGGCGGACATATCGAAAAGGGTTGATGGCGCCTGCGAAACCGAGACATTGACCTTCGCCGCCGCCAGCGTTTTTTTGATCGCCTCCCCGCTATGTCCGTCTTTAGTGAACGACACGATTCCGCCTTTTTTGCGGCCGAGATCGTGCACCTTCACACCCGGTATCGCGCTCAGCCCTTCGCGCAATCGGGCGGCCTTGGCGCAGAGATCGGCCTCGATGGCGGGCATGCCGATGGACATTGCGTATTCCACCGCCGCGCCCAATCCCAGGCGGCCCGCGACATAGCTCTCCCAGTTCTCGAACCGGCGCGCATCGTTACGAATTTCGTAGCGATCCTCCGCGACCCATTCAGCGGAATGGAGATCGAGGAACACCGGCTCCAGCTTTTCGATCCAGTTTCGGCGCACATAGAGGAAACCGGTGCCGCGGGGCCCGCGCAGATATTTGCGCCCCGTGGCGGAGAGCATGTCGCAGCCGATCTTCTCGACATCGATCGCGATCTGCCCCACCGATTGGCAGGCATCCAGCAGGAAGGGAATGCCGTGCTTGCGCGCGACCGCGCCGATCTCTTCCGCGGGATTGATCAGGCCGCCATTGGTCGGCACATGGGTGACGGCGATCAGCTTGACGTTATCCTCGACGCGGCATGTGAACTCGCTGACGGAAATCTGGCCGTGCTCGTCGTTCGGCACCACTTCGATCACCGCGCCGGAATTCTTCGCCACCTGCAAGAAAGCGATCACATTGCTGGCATATTCCGCGGCGCCGGTCAGAATCCGGTCGCCCGGCTGGAAGCGCAGCGAATAAAAGGCCATGTCCCAGGCCCGGGTCGCGTTCTCCACCAGCGCGATCTCATCGGGCTTCGCGTTGATCAGCCGCGCGATCGAGGCATAGACCGCTTCCAGGCGGTCATGCATCGCATCGGCCGCTTCGTAGCCGCCGATCCGGGCTTCGAGCTGGAGATG
>DASYDA010000378.1:0-5197 GCA_036499865.1 Dongiaceae bacterium
GGGCATCGCGATGAAAGACTATATCGCGTGGCTGCAAGCCGGAGGAAACTGAGGGAGAAACAGACAACCACGGATCTGCTCGTGGTGATAGCGGTGGAATGACCGCGGAAGGACCGCCGTTTCCATCATCCATAAGTGCGACATAACAAAAACCAAGACGACTTAAACAGTGGAGAGACATGATGCGATATGACAAATTGCTCGACAGCTTTCGGCGCCAGCTCAACGAGGTCGAAAATGATCTCATCGATGAGCTGGCCTCCGGCCGCATCGGCCGTCGCGAATTCCTGCGGCACGGTTCCGTGCTCGGCCTGTCGCTGCCCTTGCTCGGCGGCGTCGCCGGTGCGCTCGGCCTTCCTATGATGTCGCGCCGCGCGATGGCAGCGGGCACGCCCGGCGCCACGATCCGCGTGGCGTCACAGACGCCGGCGGGCGCCATCGATCCCGTCACCATTGCCGATCAGGGCGGGTTGTTGATGCTGCATCAGACGGCGGAATTCCTCTCCATCTCCGGCCCCGATCTCCGGCTGAAGCCGCATCTGGCGCTGAGCTGGACCCCGAACAATGACGGCACGGTCTGGACCTTCAAGCTGCGCGACAATGTGAAATTCCACAACGGCAAGAAGTTCGGCGCGGATGACGTAATCTCCAGCATCGAGCGGCTCGCCGATCCGGCGAATTCCTCGAACGCGCTGTCGGTCTTCAAGGGCACCTTGTCGAAAGGTGGCTGCAAGAAGGTCGACGATCTCACCGTCGATTTCCATCTCGATTCCGCGAACGGCAACTTCCCCTACCTGATCTCCTCGGACAACTATAACTGCGTCATCATTCCGTCCGACTATGCCGGGGACTTCGAGAAGACTTTCGTCGGCACCGGCCCCTTCAAGCTTGAGAAGTATACGACCAAGTCGGGCGCCTCCTTCGTGCGCTACGACGACTACTGGGGCGACAAGGCACTGCCCGACCGCACGGTCTGGAACTTTTACGACAGCCAGCAGGCTATGGCGCTGGCGTTGCAGGGCGGCCAGGTCGATGTCATCGAACAGGTTCCCGCCGTGGGCAGCCAGGGCTTGTTGAACGATCCGAACCTGCAGATCATCAGCGAGAAGAGCTGCGCCTGCGAGCAGGTGCATATGCGCGTCGACATGGCGCCGTTCAACGACAAGCGGGTGCGCCAGGCAGTCGCGTTGTGCCTCAATCGCGCGGCGATCGTGAAGGGTCTGTTCTCGGGCCGCGGCCAGGTGGGCAATGACAGCCCCTTCGCGCCGGTATTCCCCTCGACGGATACCAGCGTGCCGCAGCGCGAGATGGATATCGCGAAAGCCAAGGAATTGCTGGCAGCCGCCGGCCATCCCAACGGCTTCAAGGTCACACTGACCACGGAAAAATACCTGGAGTTGCCGGATTACGCGGTCATCATCCAGAATGCCGTGAAGAAGATCGGCATCGACATCGAACTCAAGGTCGAGGCCCAGGACGCCTATTACGGCAAGGCCGTCTTCGGCCAATCGGACTGGCTGGATTCCATCATGGCCATCACCGATTACGGCCATCGCGGCGTGCCCAATGTGCTGATCAGCGCGCCCTTGAAGAGCGACGGCCCGTGGAACGCGGCGCATTTCAAGAACAAGGAGTACGATCAGCTCGTCTCGGACTACATCGTCGCCTTCGATCTCGGCGCGCAGCGCGCGGCGGCCGGGAAGATGCAGCGCCTGCTGCTCGACGAGACGCCGATCATCTTCAGCTATTTCTACGATTATCTGACGCCGGCGAAGAAGAACCTGATGGGGATTCCGCCGACACCGAACCGCCTGTTCCTGTCGCAGGCGTATTTCAGCTAGACAGCGAGAGCGCGCGGGACGGTCTCAGGACCGTCCCGCGGCGTTCGTCTAGAAGCTGTAGGAAGGCCGCACGGCCTTTCCCGTCTCCGCCGCTTCGTAGGCGGCTTCGCAGACCGCGAAAGTCTTCAAATTGTCTTCCGCCGAAACATCCGCCGGGCGGCCTGCCTTGAACGCGGCCAGGATGTGCGCGCAAGTCGCGTAGACGCTTTCCTGGATGATGTGCCAAGGCCGTTCCGCCCAGTGCAAAACTTCGGCGTCCCGGTTCTCGCGGGTCACCTTGCCGTTGATGGCGATTTCGAGCTCGAAATTCGCATGCAGCAGAATCGAGCCCTTGCTGCCTTCCAGCTCGATGATCGATTGCGGGAAGATATCCGGCACGCGATGGGCGCCATAGGTGCACTCCGCCAGCGAGACCGCGCCGTTCTCATGCTTGAGCATCATGGTCGCGGTGTCTTCGCCCTTGGCTTTCGGATTGCGGCGCTGGGTCTCCGCGCTCACATGCTCGACCTCGCCCAGGAATGCGCGGGCGAGATCGCAGACATGGACGCCGAGATCGCTGATCACGAAGCGGTTCTCGTTCAGCAGATAGGGCTGGCCTTTGTAGATGTCGTAGTCGGTGCGGAAGCTGACGCGACCCCAGGATGGCTCGCCGATCGCCTTGTCGCGGAGAAGCTCGATGATCCGGCGCATCGGCGCCTCGAAGCGGAAGTTCTCATGCACGGCGAAGAACACGTTGGCCGATTTCGCCGCCTTGGTCATGGCCTTGCAGGCGGCGAGATCGGGGCCGAACGGCTTCTGCACGATGGTCGCGATGCGTTTGGCGATGGTCTTCTCGACCAGTTCCTGGTGGGTTTCGACCCGGGTGACGATGTCGATGAGATCGATCTTCTCTTTCGCAAGCAGTGTGTCGATGTCGGTGTACCAGTTCGGCGCCTTGAAGTTCTTCGCCGCAGCCTTGGCCTTTTCCGCGTCCACGTCGCAGACCGCCACCAGCTCGACACCCTCGGCGGCGAGATCCTGCCAAGTGTGCAAATGGTTCTGGGCGAAGAAACCGCAGCCGACGACTGCCACTCTGGTTCGATCCGGCATTTTGCTCCCCTTTTTTTCACCAAGCTGATGACCATTATTGCCGGCGATAGCCGGAACAATTTCGATACGGTCTTCGATTTCCTAACTTTTACCGGGCGGGATGCGAAAAGAAAAGTGGCCTGTCCACTTATATGGGCCGAATCTCTGCAAATGGCCGGCAGAGCGATGGTTCAGCGGCTCTCGATGACGGTGAACTTCTGACCAGCCATCATGCGCATCGTACTCTCTTTGATATGCGCCAGATGCCGCTCCATGGCGGAGGCCGCACGGCCGGGATCATGTGCGGCGATCGCCGCCGCGATCCGGGCATGGTCCTCCGTGCTCTGGGCGATCAGCCCCGGCTCCTCGGTCGCCCGACGGCGCAGATGCAGATTCATGTTGTAGAGGCCATAGGCGATCCGCTGCAGCACCGAATTGCCCGCGATGGCCGACAGCTTCTCGTGGAAGCGGCTGTCGAGGATGCGGAAGCCGATGGGATCCTTCTGTATGGTCGCATGCGCGGCGATCATGTCGTTGAGGTCCGCGATATCCGCGCGCCGCGCTCTGGCGGCGGCATTCCGCACGATCTCGATTTCAATGATGCGCCGGCTCTCGAAGGTGTCGTCGATATTCACTTGGGAAAGCTGAAGGAAGAAATCCAGCGGCGCCAGCAGGGTTTGCGCGTCGAGATCGGTGACGAAGGTTCCGCCGCCGTGCCGCGATTCCAGAATGCCGAGCGTGGACAGCGCCCGCATCGCTTCGCGCAGGCTGGGGCGGCTGATCGAAAAAATCTCGACCAATTCCCGCTCGGGCGGGAGCCGGTCGCCGGGCCGAAGATTGCCGGTGCGGATGAGCTCGACAACCCGGCCGACGACGCGCTGCCGGAGATCCTGGCGCTCGACAGGCCCCGAGGCGGTGAGAGATCTCGCTTTGGCTCGCTTGCCCATGCTCACTATCGGAGGAAGAGGAACGCAACTCGATTGATCCGTCGGCACCGATCATAGCGTCACGGGTTGCCTTCTTGCAAATATTCCGCCCCGGGCCGAGGGCTATTTTCCGGCGGGCTTCAGTTGATGGCGAAGCCGGGAGAACCGCGCAGGGGTCTGCGGTTTCACGAAGAGCGTCGTTACTTCGGGATAGTGATGTTTCAATTTCGCCTCGAGACGCTCGATGCAGGCTTCGATCTCGGGTGTGCCGACATTATCCTCGAATTCGGCACTCAACGCCGCGATGACCTGGTCCGGACCGAGATGCACGGTCACCACGCCGTTGGCCTTTCGCATCGCCGGATCGGCTTCCGCCAGGCGGAGGATGGCGGCCTCCAATTCGGGCGAAGCCTTTTCCCCGATCAGCAGACCTTTGGTCTCGCGGGCGAGGAAGACCGCGACAGCGGCGAGGATGGCGCTGATCGCAATGGAGGAGATGCCATCGAGCTGCGGAATATCGAATATCTGCGCGGCCAGAATGCCGGCGAATGCAACGGCCAGACCCAGAACGGCCGCGCTGTCTTCCAGAACAACCGTGATGGTCGTCGGATCCTTGCTTCTGCGCATCGCGGCGAGATAGCCGAGATCACCTCTTTCCTTGTTGAATTCCTGCATCGCGATACGCAGCGACACGCCTTCACAGATCGCGGCGATGAGGATCACGGCGTAGTTCAAGGCTGCGTGCTCGACCGGCTGCGGATTGAGAATATGATCGATGCCTTCGTAAAGAGCGACGCCGGCTCCCAGGGAAAACAGAAGCAGCGCTACGATGAAATTCCAGAAATAAAGCTCCCGTCCATAACCAAGAGGATGCATGCGGTCGGGCGGTCGAGACGAGCGGCGGAGACCATACAGCAGCAGCAGTTCATTGCCGGTATCGACCAGAGAATGGACGCCTTCGCTGAGCATCGCCGAGCTTCCGGATATCGCGGCGGCGATGAATTTGACGATGGCAATTGCGAGATTGCCGAACAATGCGGCGTAGACCGCACGATTGGAGCCATGGCTTGCCGCCATCGATCGGTTCTGCGTCCTATTCCATGGCTACACGCCGCGCCGCGCGATCATCGAGATTCCAATCCGCCGGGTGAATTTCGTCTTTCATCACGTCGCGGCTGTTGAAGCGCTCGGCGAGCCGGTTGGCCAGGATTCTTTGCAGACGCGAGGAACGCCTGCCGGGCCGCCCGGCGCGATAAACCCGCGCGACCGCAGCCAATTCTGTCGCACGATCCGCAAACATCTTCATGATCCGTCCGTCCTTTTCGTTCAACACTTGAGTATTAAAGGACGGCGGAGCGTGCG
>DASYDA010000379.1:0-1748 GCA_036499865.1 Dongiaceae bacterium
TGATGGGGCTGGAAACCGCTTCCTCGGGCTCTATCCGCCTCGCGGATATCGAACTCGCCCAGCTGCCGGTGAAGAAGCGCCGCCGCAAAACCATCAGCAGCCTGCAGATGGTGTTCCAGAATCCCTTCGACACGCTGAATCCCAGCCACACGATCGGTTCGCAGATCGCACGGGTGATCCGGAAGTTCGGCATCGCCAAGGACGAAGAGGCCGTGCAGGCCCGCGTCCACGATCTGCTCGACGTGGTGAAGCTGCCGCACGATTTCGCGCGGCGCCGGCCGCGCCAGCTCTCCGGCGGGCAGAAGCAGCGGATCGGGATCGCCAGGGCCTTTGCCGGCAATCCGGCGGTCGTCGTGGCGGACGAACCGGTTTCGGCACTGGACGTCTCGGTGCAGGCCTCGGTGACGGAACTGCTGATGGACATCCAGCGGGACGAGCAGACGACGCTCCTGTTCATCAGCCATGACCTCTCAGTGGTCCGCTATCTCGCGGATCGGGTCGTGGTGATGTATCTCGGCCAGATCATGGAGCGCGGCACCGTCGAGGAGGTGTTCAGCGCGCCCTATCACCCCTATACCGAGGCCCTGCTTTCCGCGGTTCCGATTGCGGATGCCCGGGTGAAGAAGCGCAAGATCATCCTTTCCGGCGAGATGCCCTCCCCCTCATCGCCGCCGGCCGGATGCCCCTTCTCGACCCGCTGCCCCTATTCGCTCGGCGAGCTTTGCGCGAATACGCGGCCGCCGGTGCATGAATTCTCATTGGCGCATCACATCGCCTGTCACCTGCCGCGCGAACAGCTCCTCGCCATGCAGCCGGTGATACAGGTGACGGCGAATGCCGGCCCTTCCGTTCAAGAAGCACTTTAAGGAAACTCCATCGTGGCAAGACATCTGACCTTGGCGGCGTGCCAGACCGGACCGATACAACGGAGCGCATCGCGCGGTGAGACGGTGGACCGGCTGGTCCATCTCCTGGAAAGGGCGGCGGCGGCGAAGGCCGACCTCGCGGTTTTTCCGGAAATGGCGCTCACCACTTTCTTCCCCCGCTGGATGATCGAGGATTCCAAGGAGGTCGATGGCTTCTTCGAGGAAGCCATGCCCGGACCGCACACGCAGCGCCTCTATCAGGCGGCGGCCAAGCTCGGCATCGGCTTCGCTTTGGGCTATTCGGAGCTGATCCGCGAGGACGGCCAGATGCGCCGCTTCAACACGATGGATCTGGTCGGCCGGGACGGCGCTTTTATCGGCCGCTATCGGAAAATGCACCTGCCGGGTTCCGACGAGCCGCTCGGCGGCACGACCGTACATCTCGAGCGCCTTTATTTCGAGCCGGGCAATCTCGGCTTTCCGGTCTTCGATTTCGGCGGTGTCCGGGTTGGCATGGCCCTCTGCAACGATCGCCGCTGGCCGGAGACCTATCGCATGCTGTGCCTCCGCGGCGCCGAGGTGGTCCTCATCGGCTACAACACGCCCGTCGTGCTCAACGAAGCGCCGGCGCTGGCGCATCTCAGGATGTTCCATAACCATCTGCCCATGCAGGCCGGCGCCTATCAGAACACGATCTGGATCGCGGCGGCGGCGAAGGCCGGGATCGAAGACGGCCAGGCGCTGCTGGGCGGCTCCTGCATCATCGCGCCCACCGGCGAGATCGCCGCGCAAGCCACTTCCGTCGATGACGAGGTGATCGTGCATCGCGCGGATCTCGACCTGATCAATCTTTGCCGCAAGGTGAATTTCGATTTCGCACTC
>DASYDA010000380.1:0-3329 GCA_036499865.1 Dongiaceae bacterium
AGCTGCTCCAGCAGCTCCTGCGCCTCTTGGCGGAAGGTCTCAGTGGGATCCCCGCCGTTCATCAGCCGAGCACCTTCTTGACGACGGCGATCAGCTGGTCCTGCTGGAACGGCTTGGTGATCCAGCCGGTGGCGCCGGCGGCCTTGGCTTCGCTCTTCAGCGCGGCATCGGATTCGGTGGTGAGGAAGACGATCGGCACGCCCTGATAGCTCGGCAGCTTGCGGAGTTCCTTGATCAGCGCCAGGCCGTTCATGACCGGCATGTTGAGATCGGTCATCACCATGTCGACCTTGCTGGCCTTGGCCTTGGTCAGGCCCTCGGCGCCGTCATTGGCCTGGATCACGTCATAGCCCGCGCCGGCCAGAGTCATCTTCACCATCTGTCGAATGCTGGCCGAGTCATCGACGCTCAGGATGGTTTTGGCCATTCCTATTCTCCCTTGGTCCAGATATTGCCGCCGCCGGCCGCCGTCCCATCGAGGAAGCCGCCCCGGGTCAGCGCCTGTTGGATCGCCTCCGGATAAGGACGCAGCACTGCGATGCTCTTGCCGGACTTGGCCGCGCTGATCTCGGCCGCGAGCAGCAATTGAATGAGGCTGATATCCGTTTCGCTGACATCGCTGCAGTCGATCTCGAGCCGATCGCTCTGGCCGAGGCCGGCGAGAACTTTCTCGCGGACGTCATCGATATCCCGGATAGTGATCGCGCCGGAGATTTGCAGCCGATGGGCTTCCGTCCGTGCTTCGGTCATGGGGTTTTATTCGACTTCGCTGGAGGTGATGACTTTAAGTTGTCCCCAGCTTAGAGCGCGGAATGTGAAGAAAGGGTTAGTCAGCCTTTCGTCATGCGCGACGCATCATGCGTCTACAGCATGGCTGTCGCTCTCCCCGATGCACGAGACGGAACGTTGTTCAATCTTTCCAACGGTAGCGGCCTTGGCAGCGCGTGTAAAAGTGTAAACGAAATCTTAAGCCCGGTGCCGGGTGTGCGTTACTGGACGTCGATCGTCACCGGCTTCGATGCGATGCCGCGATAGGGAATGCGCGCTTCGAATATGTGCCGGCCCGGCTGCAGCGGCCAGCGGGCGATCTCGCCGGCGGCGCTGACCAGGAACGGCTTGCCGTCGACATACCAGGTCACTTGCGATTGCGGCGGATCGACCGTGGCTTTCAGCGGCAGGCTTGCGAGATCGGGCGGGAGCTCCGGATTGCGGATGACGCGCATATCGTCCCGCGGCGATACGATGGCGATCGCCGCGGCGTCATCGGCCGGCTGGATCGGATTGGCGGGCATCTCGGGATCGTGCTTGTCCTGATCGCGGGTCCATTCGGGCAGTGTGCTGCAGTGCTCCGACGGAGCATCGTCGGATTCGGAGCAGATGGCGTTCAGCCGGTAGTCGGGCGGGTCCGGGAAGGCGAGGGCCGCCGCCCCGGTGCCGTCGCCGTGCAGATCGAGCATGACGGCGCGTGCGAGTTCCGCAGCGCTGCCGGCGCCGGTGACGTCGCGCATCGGGCCTGCATCCGAACGGCCGACCCAGACGCCGACCAGATATTCGCGGGAATAGGCCATGGTCCAGGCGTCGCGATAACCTTGCGAAGTGCCGGTCTTGACCGCGACCGGGAAGGGATATTCCGTCGAACCCATGCGCGGAAAGCTCGGCAGGCGGGCGGAAGGGTCGGAAAGAAAGAGGGTGATCAGCCGCGCGGCATCGACCGACATCACGCGGATGCCCTTCTCCGGCTGCTGTCGGCGATACCAGACGAGATCGCGCAGCATGCCATCATTGGCCAGGGCCACATAGGCGCGCGCCAGTTTCTCCAACGTCGTGGGCAAGGCACCCACCGACATGGAAAGGCCGAAATACGCGGCGGGGCGATCCTCATCGTGCAAGCCAAGCAAACGAAGATAGAGATAGGTCTCGCCCAATCCGATCGTCTTGGTGAGATTGGCGGCGGGCACGTTGCGCGAATTGGCGAGCGCGCGCCGCGGCGTCAGCGCACCGAGAAAGCCGCGATCCGCATTGGCGATGGTTCCGGCGTTGAAGGCGGTGTCGAGCAGCCGCGTCTCCGGCGCGATCGCGCCGCGGTCGAGCGCCAGGGCATAGATGAAGGGCTTCAGCGTGCTGCCCGGCGAGCGCTCGGTCTGCGCGAAATCGATGGCCCCCGTCCCCGGCCGGAAATAGCCGGAGGAACCGACCCAAGCCAGGATCTCGCCGCTATCGACCTTGACGACGACCGCGGCCACCTGCTCGGCCCCATCCTCGCGCCATTGGTCGAGATAGCAGTTCGCCGCCGCTTCGACGCGGTGCTGGATATCCGGCGCGATCGTGGTGGTCAGGCGCGGATCGGAAGCGGAAAGCGCCGGTACATCCCCGGATCCCAGCATGCGCTGGAGATTGATGATGGCATGCAGAGTATCCTCGGGCCGCGCGGGGCGATCGATCAAGGGCAGATCGTCGAGCTGCGCCGACGCCAGGGAATATTCCGCCGGCGTCACGACGCGGCTCTCCTGCAATGCGTCCAGGATGCGATGGCCGCGCAGGATCGCGTCATCCCGTCCGCTGTATGAAAGCGGATTCATCCGGCTCGGCGCCTGGGGAATGGCGGCAAGAAAGGCAATCTCCGCCCAAGAGAGATCCCCGACCGGCTTGTTGAAATAGAATCGCGCCGCATGGGCGATGCCATGGCTGCCATTGCCATAGGGCGCCAGGCGCAGATATTGCCGCAGCACCGCCTCGCGGCCATAGCGCAAGGTCATGAAGAAGGCGGCGGAGGCTTCCCGCGCCTTGTGGAAATAATCGCGTGGCGCCGGATCCTGCATGCGGGCGATCTGCATCGCCAGCGTGGACGCGCCGGAGATCCGTTCGCCGCTGGAGACGTTCTGCCAGAGGGCCCGCGCCATCGCGATGGGATCGATCCCGGGATGCCACCAGAAACGCCGATCCTCCAGCGCCACCGTCGCGGCGACGACGCGCGCGGGCAGCGCCTCGATCTTCCAATAGCCGTATCCAGCATCGCCGGGGGCCGGGATCTGCGCCAGGAAGCCGCCGTTGCGATCGAGCAGGATCGGCGTCGGATTTGGCGCAATCAACGCGGCGCTGAAATAACCCCAGGCCGCGAAGCCCAGGATTCCGGCACCGACGACGCCCGCGATGACGGGTCGGCGATGCGGATGGCGCCAGCGCAGCAGCATCGCGGCGCTATTGCGCATCCGCCGGCGTGACCACGATGGTCGCGCCGCTGCTGTTCCCGTTGACGCTGCCGTCATACATCATCTCGGCATAGGCCGCCGGCTGGATGAAGGTGCCGGGAATCTGCGCCCGGGTGCGGA
>DASYDA010000381.1:0-2685 GCA_036499865.1 Dongiaceae bacterium
TCCCACCATCCAGAAGCTCTATGTCGATGGCCAGAAGGAGATCGACAAGGAAAAGCGCATCGCGATGTATGCGCAGCTCCAGGATATCTACATAAAGGCGGCGCCGGTCGTGTTCATGTATGAATCGCCCTATACCGTGGCTTTGCGCAAGCCGGTCCAGGGCTTCGTGCAGATCCCGCTCGGCAACAACATCTTCAAAGGCGTGCATATCGAGAAGTAATCGCGCTCGGGAATATTCCATCTTGAGCGAGGTTCTTTTCCTCTCGATCGCGGAACTGGGTGCCGCTTATCGCAGCGGCACCCTTTCTCCCGTCGAGGTCACGCGGCAATCCCTGGATCGGATTGCCAAACTCGATGCCAAACTCAACAGTTTCATCACCGTGCTGGGCGACCGTGCGCTGGCGCGCGCCGCGGAAGCCGAGCGCGAACTCGCCGCTGGCAAGGACCGGGGGCCGCTGCACGGCGTTCCGGTCGCCATCAAGGATCTGGTCGATATGGCGGGGGTGCCGACCACCTTCGCCTCCCGCGCCGGCAGCCCCAAGCACCCCACGGTCGATGCACCGGTGATCCGGCGGCTCGAAGACGCGGGCGCCGTCATCCTCGGCAAAACCAATCTGCTGGAATATGCCTATGGGGCCGTGCATCCCGAATTCGGCCAGACCAACAATCCCTGGGACCTGGCGCGGACCTCCGGCGGCTCGAGCGGCGGATCGGCGGCGGCGGTCGCAGCCGGCCTCTGCTTCGCGGCGCTCGGCACCGATACCGGCGGCTCGATCCGGATTCCCGCCGCCTATTGCGGCGTCGCCGGGCTGAAGCCGAGCTATGGGCTGGTCGAGGTCGATGGCGTGCAGCCGCTCTCCTGGTCCCTCGACCATGTGGGGCCGATCGCCCGTTCCAGCGCCGATGCGGCGAGATTGTTGGCGGGAATGACCGGCCGGCCCTATGAGGCCGGAGCGGCCACTCTGAACGGCCTCAAGCTCGGCGTCATGCGACATCCCGGCGAGGGGCAATTCCTCGAGCCGGGCGTCAAGGAGCGCTTCTCGGCGGTGCTCAATCGGCTGGTTGCGGCCGGGGCCGTGTTGCGCCCGGTCGAGATCGCCGACCTGAACCGCGCGACGGAAGCGCTGCTGACCATGATCGAGCCCGAGGCCAGCATCATCCACAAGCAGCTCTTCGAATCGGAAGCGGAGAAGCTTGCCACGGTGACGCGGCAGCAAATCGAATCCGGCTTTTCCATCCCGGCGACGGCTTATGTCGAGGCGCAACGGTTGCAGCAAACCTTGCAGGCACGCTTTCGCGCGCTCTTCAAAGAAGTCGATGCCATCATTTCGCCCAGCGTTCCCTGGGTGGCCCCCGCCGAAGACCCTGCATTGGAAGAGGGCGGCTTAGGCGAGATGATCTACAGCGCCCCCTACAACCTGACCGGCCTGCCGGCCCTGAGCGTGGCGATAGGGCTGGACGCCGCGAATCTTCCCGTGGGGCTGCAAATCGTCACGCCCTGGCAGGCCGATGCCCTGGCCCTCGCCATCGGCGGCGCCATCGAGGCGATCGTTGGATTACGGCGCGCGGATATTTCCTCCCTGCTGCAAGCCTGATATAGCTGGCGGGCATTCACCCGGAATACGCGGAGACCGATCCGTGAACAGCGCGCCGAAACGCAAGAGCACAGCCTTCACGTCGATCGATTTCGATCGCCAGGGCAAGCAGACCGGTTTCGTCATGATTCCGCACTCGCCGCATGACGATGCTTGGGGCGTGACGCAGGTTCCCATGGCGGTGATCGCCCATGGCTCCGGCCCCACCGTCATCATCGAAGGCGGCAATCATGGCGACGAATATGAAGGGCCGATCACGATCTGCGAGCTGATCCGCGAGCTCGATCCTGGCGAGATCCAGGGCCGTCTCATTCTCCTTCCGGCCGTCAACGTCCATGCCGCGATGGCGGGACAGCGGACCTCCCCGGTCGACGGGCTGAACTTCAACCGCACCTTTCCGGGCGATCCGCGCGGCAGCATCACGCAGCAGATTTCCGCCTATCTGAACGACGAGCTTTTTCCGCGGGCGGATGCTTTCATCGATCTCCATTCCGGCGGATCGTCGCTGGATCTGCTGCCCAGCGCGATCATCGAGCCGGCGGAGGATCCGGATCTGCGCCGGCGCAATATCGCCGCGGCATTGGCCTTCGGTGCGCCGCTGACCGTCGTCATTGCCAATCTCGGCGATCCGCGCACGGCGACCGCCGCTGCCTGCCATGCCGGACTCGTCACGGTCGGCACCGAGATGGCGGGCGGCGGCACGGTCGCCGCCGAGGCGCTCAGTCTTTGCCGGCGCGGCGTGCACAACGTTCTCGTCCATCTGGGCGTGATGGAAGGAGACACACCGAATCCGCGGAAAAACGGCGGCAAGCTGCTTGAATTGCCCGGATCGAACGCCTTCGTCTATGCGACGATGGACGGCATCTTCGAACCGTTTCACACCCATGGCCGCGAAGTCCGTGCCGGCGAACCCGCCGGCCGCATCCATGCTACGTGGGATCCTGCCCGACCGCCCGAATTGATAAGCTATCAGGCCGACGGCATCCTGTTCGGCTTGCGGCAACCCGGCCGCGTGCGCCCCGGCAATTGCTGCGCCGTGGTGGCGGCGCCTTATCAAGGAGAACTGCCATAATCGAGCTTCCCGATATCG
>DASYDA010000382.1:0-5405 GCA_036499865.1 Dongiaceae bacterium
CTGATCCTCGGTATCGACCAGGACCGTGTTGGTGCCGGCACTCGGAATGGTCGCCAGCAATTTCGCGACGAAATCCGGATCGTAAAGCCGGGGATCCAACGCGGCATGGCCGAAGGCGAGCATCGCGGTGTCGCGGGTGCGGCAGAGCGGCAAGGCAATCACCGTTCCGACCGGAATGCTGAAGGATTGCAAGCTACGGCCGATCTCGGCGGCTTCATTCCGGCCTGCCGTGGTGAGGTTGCGCTGCGTTTCGCAATGGGAGAAATCGGCGAGCGAAGATTGCGCGCCGAGCTTTTCCCGCGAGCCGGCGTTCCGATCGGCATGGCGGAGATAGACGACATAGCCGCCGCCTTGCAGCGCGGTTTCGATCTGCGCTTCCTTGATCTCGCTGAAGGCCCAGGGCGTGCCGCCGCCAATGCCGATGCAACCCAGCAGAACGATTCCGATGACGAGAAGGCGCCGCTTGCCCATTCAACTCTCCCTGTCGAATGCGCAACATGGCGCGATCGGCTTTCGCCGACCTTGCGGGGATCCATATCGGAGTGGGAGTCAGGCTGTTTGCGCGAGGTCTTCGCTGCGCCAAGCCGCGATTTCAAGCTCGATCTCGGCCTGCGGCGTCGCATCGAAAAGGTCGAGCGCCGCGCCGAGCACGCCGGCGGCAACCGCGCCGTCATCGGATTTTGCCTTGCGCCAAAGCAGATAGATGGTGGCGAATTCCTCACGCCCCACGCCGATCGCACGGGCGATGAACACCATCTCCTTTCCGCCCGGTCGCTCGGCGCAGCGGCGCAGCCGGTCGATCGGCAGGCGCGCCATCTGCGCCAGCATGACTTCGGCGCGGGAGATGTCGCCGCGGCGCAAGCATTCGATCACCAAGCGTGGCGCCAGGCGGAAGCGTGGATCCGGAGCGGGCCTACCCGCGACAGTCTCGGCGTCACCCTCGATATCATCCCCGCGGTCCCGCACGAAATCGGCAAGCAGGGCATTGTCGGCGATATCGAAGCGTTCGATCAGCCGCTCGCGCACCGCCGCTATCGCCCATTCCGCCATCTCGAGGCCCATATCCTCCAGCAGTTCGGACCGTTCCGCGATCCGGCTCTGCAGGTCTTCGTCGTCGCGGGCAAGTTCGATCGCTTCGGCGAGGGCCGGGATCGAGAAGCGTACGGTCTCGTTCTTCAGCAGTGCGCGGGCCAGTTCGGCATCGCCGCGGCGCATCAGCGAATCCGAAATCATCATGGGAAGGAAGCGGCGACCGGCGATCACCAACGCGCGGTCATGGTCTTCCGCGAGCGCCAACAGGTCGGCCGCGCCGAGCGCCCGGGCGCCGAACAGCACCAGCGCGGCGATCTCGATTTCGTCCTCGGCCAGCAGCAAAGCGAGTTCGCGCGGCGCTTCCGGCGATTCGGCGGTGGCGTAAGCGAGTTCCAGGCGGGTTTCCACGTCGGTCTGGGATCGCAGCAGCGCCAGCAGCTCGGCAAATCCACGGCGCTCCGGCTCCGGCAATGGCGCGCCGCGTGCCAGGAACAGACGGCCCAGCAAGCCGAACAGACGCCCGCGTCCGGCCGGCGTCCGGTCGCGCGCCGCCGCCATCAATGCCGGGATGTCGAAGGGTTCACTCACGTCACGCCTCGCCGCTTTGCACCCTGATGCGGCAGCCGCGAAGCGCC
Organism: Dongiaceae bacterium; assembly: GCA_036499865.1. Lineage (GTDB taxonomy): Bacteria > Pseudomonadota > Alphaproteobacteria > Dongiales > Dongiaceae > Dongia. The sequence continues at coordinate 1,668 of DASYDA010000382.1, forward strand.
GCGGGACTATTTGACGGCGGTAAGATGGTTACCCTCGATGGCGCGTTCCGCCGGCAAGGTGACGATGGCGCATGTTCCGGCGCCGGGTCGGCTTTCCAGCGTGAGGTCGCCGCCATGCAGGCGAGCGAGGCCGCGGGAGAGCGGAAGGCCCATGCCGATGCCTTCGAAACGGCGGTCGAGATCGGCTTCCACCTGGGCGAAAGGCTCCATCACCTTTTCCAGGTGCTCCGGCGCGATGCCGATGCCGTTATCCTCGATGGCCAATCGCAGGCCCCCATCTTCGGTGAGCGCGGCGGAGAGCTTCACGCGGCCGCCGGGCGCGGTGAATTTTACGGCATTGCCCAGCAGGTTGACCAGGATCTGCTTCATCTTGCGCTTGTCGGCATGGAGGCGCGGCAAACGCGGCGCGATCTCGCACGAGAACTTGATGCCGCGGGCTTCCATCCGGCCGTTGACGATCCGGCGCGCGGATTCGAACAGCTCCTCGATATTGCAGGCGGCTTCATGCAGCTCGACCTCGCCGGTCTCGATGCGCGACATATCGAGAATATCGTTGATCACTTCCAGCAATCGCTGGGCGCTGCCATGGATATCGCCCACATAGGTCCGGTATTCCGGATTCTCCACCGGACCGAGGAGACCCATGCGCATCACATCCGTGAAGCCGATGATGGCGTTGAGCGGCGTGCGGAGCTCATGGCTCATATTGGCGAGGAAATGGCTTTTGGCGCGGCTGGCGACCTCGGCCGCCTCCTTGGCGGAGCGCAGGCTCTCTTCGCGGCGCGTCAGCTCGGTGATGTCGGTGGCGGCGCCGCGATAGCCTTTGACGCTGCCATCGGCCTTGTCGAAGACCGGCGCGCCGCTCATCAGGAAGAGCTTGCGCCGGCCGTCGCTGTCTTCGGCGTCGAAGGGCTGGTCGCGGAACGGCGACAGGCGCTGCAGCTTGCGGCGCAAGGCCTGGCGCAGGGGTTCGGAACTCACCAGCGAGAGCAGGTTGCCGCCGATCATCTCATGCGGGGATCGGCCGAGCACATTGCTCACGCGATGCGTCACCATCTGGAAATTGAACTCGGCGTCGGTTTCCCACATCCAGTCGGAGCTCAGGCGGATGAAATCCATGTGGCGCTCGAGCGTCACCGGCTGTTCTTCGCTCCGATCGGCGCCGGGCTGAATGAGGTTCACCATGCCGCCGAAGCCGTTCGGGGCGCCGCGATCGTCGAACAGCGGGACATGGCGCGAGCGCAGGACCGCGCCGCCCACCCGGTCCTCGCGGAACAGCGGCTGGCGCTTCAGGTCGATCTCCTCGGCGATATCCTTGAGCGGCAAGGCGGCGCCGATGGATCCGTTGCCGGATTTGGTTTCGACGATCTTGCGGAAGGCGGCGTTGCTCCAACGGATCTCGCCGCGCATATCCGCGAGGAAGACCGCCGGACCGAATTCCAGCAATTCCTTGGCGAAGGCCTGCTGCAATTGTTCGGGCCTGGGTTGATTAAGGTGGGGCTGGTTCGGATGCGCCGGTTCGAGGTGGGCGCCGCTTTCCACATTCCTTTCCGGGCTCTTGAGAGCCGGATCCGCCGCGTCCGTGAGGCTCGCGGTGACGAAAAAGGGATTGGGCTTCATGCGCGCTGCCGTCCTTGCTGCTCTTCGACGCTGCGAATGGCGTAGAGATAATCCGGGTCGCGCCGCCAGCGGTTGATCACCAGGGCGGCATTGCCGTGATCGGTGCGATCGAAAAATTCCATGGCGCGGCCGAGATCGGCGGCATCGCTGCCGGCCGGACCGCGATTGGGCCGTGCCTTGCGGGTGAGGAGATAGAGGCTGGCGAATTCCTCGCGATTGAGGCCGATCCCACGCGCCATGATCGCCAAGCCCTGGCCGCCGGTCTCGTAGCAGATGCGCCGGATCAGCGACATGCGCAGGCCCGCCATCTCGCTGGCCATCGCCTCGAACAGGGAAATCTCCCCGCGGCGCAGGGTCTGCATCAAAAGGCGCGGCGTGAGCTGGCGGCTGTTGCCCAGAGTCTGGGCGAGCGCGTTGGCGGCGGGATTCTCGGCCTGCGGCCCGGATCCCTCGCGTGCGACCGGCTCCAGCGCGTCGTCCAACTGGTCGGGATCGATCTCGAAGCGCTCCAGGATGGCCTGGCGGAGTGCGGCCGAGACCCAAAGGCACATCCGCCGCGCGAGATCCGCGGGCAGGTCGCGCCGGCGGATCAGCGGCTCCTGGAATTCGTCCACCGTCTTCGACTGCTCCACCAGATAGGCCATCGTCGCCCTGGAGATGCGGGCGTCGTCGTTATCCAGCAGCGTGCGGATCACATCCTTCTCGCCGGATTGGACCAGCGCATCGGCGACCGCCGTGGAGAGGTCGCGGCGCATCGCGATCGCCAGGAGGTGCTGGGTCGAGCGGTTGCGGACGACTTCGATGAGGTCGACATCGAGAAGCGCTTTGGAACCCATCAGGATCGGGCTGGCGATGTCGATTTCGTCATTGGCGAGGAGGACAGCCAGTTCGCGGGGCGTGCCCGGCGCTTCGGTCAGCCGCAAAGCGAGCTTGCGGCGGATATCCCGGGAGACTTCATGGATCAGCTTTTCCAGGATGTCGGTCATCAGCGCGCGCTCTTGCGCGGAGAGCACTTTGTTGTGCTCCTGGAAGATATCGCCCATGGCCTCGAACAATTGCTCACGGGCCTGGTCGGACTTCTGCCGTGCCAGAGCGATCAACTGGTCCGAACTGAGGGGTTCCAATGCCATCCCCACCCGTGCCGGAGAATCGGGGCGTATCTCAAGCATCCCTTGCGCCCCGAAAAACCCGGCGAAGATTCGCCTCACATTCTTGGAGGTTAGCTTCGCATAGTGATTAATGTCAAACTAATACACGAAGAGTCTTGGCTATATTTTTGATTCAAATGGGAAAAATATGCTTACCCACAGGTGAATAATCAACCGGACGTGGGATTTAGCGGTCCCGTCCACCATTACTGGTGGCCACGTGGCTGGGCGTTCGATTTTGAGGATGCGCCAGAAAAGTTAAAGATCGGTTGCGTCAACCAGCTTATCGATGCGCGGCTGCTTCCATTGGACGACGCGGCCCATATCCTCCGCCTTCATGCCGATGGAGCGTGCCGGTTCGCCGACCGCGATTCCGTCGTTCACTTTGAGATCCACGCCTTTGCTGACCGGTGCGCTTGGTAGGTCGGTCAAGGTTTCACCGACCCCCTGCGCCCGGACCACGCCTTCGAGCACCAGCAGCGATGTGGTGTGATCCTTGATCGCGACGATCCATTCGGTGGAGCGGGCGGCACTGGTGACCAGAGACGAACTCACCTGGAAACTCGATCCCGCCGCGGCCTTCGCCACCACGCAGCGGACGATGCCGTCTATCAGCGTCGAGGCGATATCGCGCTTACCGGCCGCCTGGTCGAAGCCGGCCTGGTCCAGGCTGAGCTTGGAATTCTCGCCCAAGGTCGCGGTGGAACCGTCGAGGAACTGGATCTTCATGCGCGAATCGGGCCCGGTCCGGATCGCGTCGCCGACCTGAAGGGGCACGCCGACATCGAGCATGACATTCTTGCCGCCGCGCGAAGCCAGCGCTTGGCCACGCAATTTCACGACCGAGGCGACGGATGCATCGGCGGCGGATGCCGGTTTCTCCCAGATCAATCCGGCAACCGACCAGAAGGCCGCGCTCATGCCCATGAAAAGCCGCCGTCCGACCGGCGCGCCATACGCTTTCGACATT
>DASYDA010000383.1:0-3204 GCA_036499865.1 Dongiaceae bacterium
GGTGATCGCCATGGGCATGATCTCGCTGCCGATCATGCTGCGCTACGGCTACAGCCCGCGTCTCACCACCGGCGTCATCGCGGCTTCGGGCACGATCACGCAGCTGATCCCGCCCTCGCTGGTCCTGGTGGTTCTGGCGGATCAGCTCGGCCGTTCGGTCGGCGACATGTACAAGGGCGCGATCGGCCCCTCGATCCTGCAGACGCTGCTGTTCCTGCTCTTCATCCTGATCGTTTCCATCTTCAGGCCGGCGCTGGTGCCGGCGCTACCGCCCGAAGCGCGGACCCGAAAGGGATTCGATCTGATCTGGCGGGTTCTCTGGGGCATGCTGCCCTCCGTAGCCCTCATCTTCCTGGTGCTCGGCACCATCTTCATGGGCCTTGCCACGCCGACGGAATCGGGCGCCATGGGCGCCGTGGGCGCGATGGTTCTTGCCGCCATGCATCGCAGGCTCACTTGGCCGCTGGTCAAGCAAGGCATGGAAACCACCATGCAGATCACGTCCATGGTGGTGATGATCCTCATCGGCTCTACAGTCTTCAGCCTGGTGTTTCAGGGCGTGAACGGGTCGGTCTGGATCGAGAATCTGCTCACCCATCTGCCGGGCGGTAATGTCGGCTTCCTGATCTTCGTGAACATTTTCGTTTTCTTCCTGGCCTTCTTTCTCGATTTCTTCGAGATCGCCTTCATCATCCTGCCGATGCTGGTGCCGGTGGCCGACAAGCTCGGCATCGACCTGGTCTGGTTCGGCGTCCTGCTCTGCGTCAACATGCAGACTTCATTCATGCATCCGCCGTTCGGCTTCGCGCTCTTCTACCTGCGCAGCATCGCGCCGAAGGAGGTCAAGACCTCGGATATCTATTGGGGCGCCATTCCCTGGGTGGCGCTGCAGCTCATCCTCGTCGCCGTGGTGATCTTCTGGCCGAGTTCGGTGACTTATTGGCTCGACAAAGGACCGGCGGTCGATCTGAATTCGATCCAGATCGACGCGCCGCAGATCGACAACGGCGACGGCGGCGATGACAACGGCGGCAATGATAACGGCGACGACAATTCGCAATGAAAAGCCCGCCGGCGGGAAGCCGGCGGGCCAGGATAAAGCGAAGCCCCCGTTAGAGCTTCAAACGCTCGGCCACCGAGAAGGTGAAGTTGTCGTAATTGGTCTCGCAGACCTTGAACCAAGCGAACTGGTCGTCGCGGAACGGCTTCCAGGAATCGTAGACCTTCTTGAATTTCGCATCCTTCGCCGCGATCTCGTCATAGAGCTGGATCGCCGCCTTGTAGCAGGCATCCATGACCGCCCGTTTGAATGGTCGCAGCTTGGTGCCGTTGGCGATCAGGCGCTTTAGGGCCGCCGGATTGCTGGCGTCGTATTTGGCGAGCATGCCGACATTGGCTTCCGCGCAAGCCGCTTCCAGCAACGATTGATAGGTCTTCGGCAGCTTGTTCCAGGCATCCTGGTTTACATAAAGCGAGAGCAGCGGCCCGCCTTCCCACCAGCCCGGATAGTAGTAGTAAGGCGCCACCTTGCTGAGGCCGAGCTTCTCGTCGTCATAGGGTCCGACGAATTCCGCGGCGTCGATGGTGCCTTTTTCCAGGGCCGGATAGATATCGCCCGCCCCGATCTGCTGCGGCACCACGCCAAGCTTCTGAAGCACCTGCCCCGCCATGCCGGCGATGCGGAACTTGAGGCCGTTGAAATCTTCCGGTGTGTTGATCTCCTTGCGGAACCAGCCGCCCATCTGCGCTCCGGTGTTGCCGGCCGGGATGGCGCGAATGTTGTAGTCCTTGAAGAAGTCGGCCATCACCTCGCGACCGCCGCCATACAGCATCCAGGCATTCTGCTGGCGCGAATTGAGGCCGAAGGGGATTGCCGTATCGAAAGCGAAAGTGGGATCCTTGCCGACATAGTAGTAGCTGGCCGTGTGGCAGCATTCGACCGTGCCGTTCTGCACCGCGTCCAGCGCCTGGAGGGCCGGCACGATTTCACCGGCCGCGAAAGCCTGGATCTGGAATTTCCCGTCGGTCACCTCCGCGACGCGCTTGGAAATGGCCTCAGCGGCTCCGAAAATGGTGTCGAGGCTTTTCGGAAAACTGGAGGTAAGGCGCCATTTGACCGTCGGACTCTCCTGAGCGATCGCAGGAGTCGCGATGGTGCTCGCCGCCGCTCCGAGACCCGCAGTCGTTAAGAAAACTCGACGTTTCATGGCATTCTTCCCCTGCAATTACAGCGATGTGCCGGCTCTGGGCCCAGCCCGAACAGTGTGCGCACTATGTCTGCCGACCCAGCCGGTTACAATATCCTGATTCAATTATGGGGCCAATGTCGCCTGCCCCGCCCGCCGTTACGGGCAATATCAATTGACGCTTGAACGATGCGCAGCAACCGCTATGAATCGATCAAGCTGGAAAGGATCCCATGGCCACAGTCACCGTCGCCGCCACCCAATTCGCCTGTGCACCCGATACTGCCACCAATGTGGACCGCGCCGAGACGCTGATTCGGGCGGCAGCCGCCCGCGGTGCGCAGGTGATCCTTCTGCCCGAGCTGTTCGAGACCCACTACTTCTGCAAGGACCAGTCGGCCGAGCTTTTCGACTTGGCGCGGCCGATCGACGGGCATCCGACCCTCGCGCGCATGCAGAAGCTTGCCCGCGAATTGCGCGTGGTGCTTCCGGTTTCCGTCTTCGAGCGGGCGAACAACACACATTACAACACGGTCGTGATGATCGACGCCGACGGCGAACAGTTGGGGCTATACCGCAAGTCTCACATTCCCGACGGTCCCGGCTATCAGGAGAAATTCTATTTCAGCCCCGGCGATACCGGTTTCCGGGTCTGGGAAACCGCCTATGCGACGATCGGCGTCGCCATCTGCTGGGACCAGTGGTTCCCCGAATGCGCGCGGGCCATGGCCCTGCAGGGTGCGGACATCCTGCTCTACCCGACCGCGATCGGCAGCGAGCCGAACGACGACAAGTATGATACCTCGGATCACTGGCAGCGCGTGATGCAGGGGCATGCGGCGGCCAATATGGTGCCGGTCATCGCCGCCAACCGTATCGGCTTCGAACAGGGCAGCTCTTGCGCCCTCACCTTCTACGGTAAATCATTCATCACCGGGCAGCACGGCGAGATCCTCATCGGCGCCGATCGCGACGAGGCGATCCTCGTACGCTCCTTCGATCTCGATGCCATGCGCCG
>DASYDA010000384.1:0-5135 GCA_036499865.1 Dongiaceae bacterium
AACCCCGACCGGATTGACGCTCGCGGCCCATATCTGGGCGAGACATCAGGGCGACTATTATGAGATCGGTGAGGATGGCGTTCCGCATTACGCGGAATCTTCCAGGGGAAGCCAGCCGATTGCCAACGAGAAAATCTCGCCGGATGGTCCGCAACCCGGTGTCCATGCCGGCGGCTGCGAATGCGGCGCGGTGAAATATCAGGTGAACGGCCGGATGCGCGGCGTCTTGGTTTGCCATTGCGGCCAATGCCGCCGCTTTCACGGTCATGCGCCGGGATACAGCGCAGCGCGGCGCGCGGAGATGAAGATCGAAGGAGAGAATAACATCGCCTGGTATTCCGCGTCGGATGAAGCCAAGCGCGGTTACTGCCGCCATTGTGGCTCCACGCTGTTTTGGGCGCCGAACGGACGCGATACCGTTTCCGTTTCGGCCGGTTCCTTGAAGGCGCCCACGGGACTGAAAACGGTGCGACATATCTTCGTGGACGATAAGAGCGACTATTACCGGATCGCGGACGGCGTGCCGCAATTTCCCGGAACAGCGAAACTCGATCCAGTCACGTTCTGATCGACATTCATGACCGCTTCCCTGCCGATGTACGATCTGCCGGAGCTTGTCGAAGCGACGGATGCCTGGTGGCAAGGCTTGCGCCGCCACCTGTCGGCCACCGGCGTGAACGGCCTGCCAGAGCAACGCGAGAAGCCACAGAATCTGGTCTCCCACTGGCTGGAGGAACAGCCTCTGCTCAGCCAGACCTGCGGCTATCCGCTCACCCGCGCCTTGGCCGGACGGGTGCAACTGGTGGCGACGCCGCGTTACTCGGCGCCCGGATGCGCGGGAGCGACCTATACAAGCTGGGTCGTGGTTCGCAACCGGGATGGCATCGAGGAGGTCGAGGAACTGCGCGGGAAACGGGTGGCGTTCAACGGGACCGATTCCCAATCCGGCCACAATACGCTGCGGACCTTGATTGCCCCGCTGGCGGTTGGTGGGACCTTTTTTTCCGCAGCCGTGGAAAGCGGCGCACACCGCCGGTCGATGGCGATGGTGCAATCCGGCGACGCCGACGTCGCCGCTGTCGATTGTGTGAGCTTCGCGTTGATCGCGCGCGCCGCGCGGGATGAGGTCCGCGGCCTCAAGATTCTTTGCGCGACCCCGGCCGCGCCAAACCTGCCTTACGTCACCGCGCTGGCGACTTCAGCGGAGGACCTTGAGCGTTTGCGCCAAGGCTTGGCAAATGCCCACGCCGATCCCGCCTTGGCCGGCAGCCGGAAGACGCTGATGATCGAGGGCTGCGAAGTCCTGCCGCTCGGGGCCTATGCCGTGATACCGGCCATGGAGCAGGCCGCCGTGGCGGCCGGCTATCCAGAACTGCGATAATCGGCATGAGCGCAAACCAGCAACGGCTGCTCTGGCCGAACCTTGCCGTGGCGCTCGCCGCGGTGGTCTGGGGAACCACCTGGATTCCGCTGCGGCAGATCGTGGCTCCCGGCATTCCGCCCGGCTGGAACGGCGTGCTGATCTATGTCGCGCCGGCGCTTCTGTCCCTTCCGCTGGTTTTCGGCCGGTACCGGGCGATCCGGCGCGGCGGATGGCCGCTGATGCTGGTCGGCATCGCCGCCGGAACCTGCAACGGGCTTTTTGCCATCGCCATCTCCCAGGGCGAGGTCGGCATGGTCATCCTGCTGTTTTATCTAAGCCCGATCTGGGCGACCTTGCTGGAACGCGTGGTGTTGGGGACGCCGATCGTCCGCCTGCGTTGGGCCAGCGTGGCTTTGGGCATCATCGGGATGGTGGTCCTTCAGGGTTTGGCGGGGCGTTGGCCGCTGCCGTCCAATGTCTGGGAATGGATGGGATTGATCGCCGGCGTCTGCTGGGCCGTGGCACTCGTGGCCGCCCATGTCGCGCGGGACAGCACGATCATCGACAAGACGGCGTTGCAGTTCATCTTCGCGGCGCTTTCAGGCCTGGCGATCATCCTGGTCCTCGACCGCCAGAGCGGGGGGCCGAATATCGACGGCATCCTCCAGACTTGGCCCTGGATCCTGGCCGTGGCGGCGTTTTGGATCGTCCCGGCGATGGCGTTCAGCCTCTGGGGCGTCGGCCGCATGTCGCCGGCCCGGGCTTCGATGCTGTTGATGCTGGAAGCCGTGGTCGGGCTGTTTTCCGCCGTCCTGGTCGGTGGCGAGGAATTGGGCGCCAACAAGGTGATCGGCGGCGCCCTGATCCTGGCGGCCAGCCTTGTCGATGCCCTGGGAAGTTCGAAATCTGGGGGAAGTTCGAAATCTGGTCAGGAAACCGCCGCCACGGCGTCCGGAGATGCGCGATGATTCATCATTTCGATGCGAAGGGGCTGAAATGCCCGCTGCCGGTGCTGAAAGCGCGCCGGTATCTGAAGGACATGAAACCGGGGGAACTGCTGGAGATCGAGGCCACCGATCCCGCCGCGCCGAAGGATTTCGTCCATTTCTGCGAAACGACGGGCCATAAGCTCCTGGAGACGCAGGAGCAGGAGGGTGTCTTCACCATCCGGATCGAATTCGTCGGATGACCGCCCGGCTCGATCCTTGATTCAGTTGGTCGAGGGCGCGGTGGACTTGCGTCCTTGATAGAACGCGACGGCGCCCGGATGAAGTTCCAGCGGGTTGCTGTCGCTCGCCATCTCGATATCGAGATCGGCTTCAGGCTTCACACGATTGGCGATCTGCTCGGTCTGACCCCAGAGCGCTTTCACCAGTGCGAAGGCCAGGCCTTTGTCGAGATTCGCGGACACCGCCCAGAGGATCGGCACGGCCACCGTATCGGCGGAATCCGTCCTTTTGTAAGCGTCGGCAGGGATCGTCGCGGCCTCCAGGACCGGCAGCTGCTGCTGAAGCCGCTTCACCGCGGCGTCATCGAGAGGCAAGAAGCGAATTCCAATTCGGCCGGCCAGACTGGCAATATCCGCGCTGGGCAGGCCGTCCGCCACAATCAACGCGTCGATCGATCCATTCTGGAAGGCAGCAATGGTGGCCTGGAGCTCGCCGAAATCCAGTTTGACCTTTCTGCCGCTCAACCCATGGGCCGCCAAAAGTTTCTGCCCGATCGATGCTGAATCGCCGGTTTTCGGCCCGACACCGACGGTCTTGCCTTTGAGGTCGGCGATTTTCGTCGCCGGCGACTGCATCGGAACCAGGATATGGACGACCGATTGGCTGAGCCTTGCGAGGCATCGCAGACCCCCGTCGGGGCCGGCGGCCTTGAAGGGGCCGGTTCCTGCAATGGAGTCGGCGGCCATATCGGCCTGAACGACGCCGGATTCCACGTTGCCCTCAGCCAGGGCCTGCAGATTTTCCACGGATCCGGTGGTGGTCTGCGCGAGGCCGATCAGGTCCGGTACGCCACAGGCCGAGTGATCGTCGCAGGGCGCGGAACCGGGCGGGTTGGTGATCGCGCCGGCCAGCGTGCCCGCAAGCTGATAAAGGCGGGAACCCACGATTCCCGCACCGATTCTGAAGTAGTTGATATCCTGGGCGACTGCCTTGGCGATCCCCAGGCCGAGCGGGTGCAGTTGCCGCATGGCGAGCCCGGTGGAAAGCCCGCAGACAGCCATCCCGAACGTCATCAAGAGCCCGCGCCGGGAAATCGCCCGCGCCAGCGCCGGACGCTGCGTTAATGGCGATCCAGGTCTCCGCGGCTGAGCCCCTATTTTCGACACGAACATGAGTCCTTGCGGGGGGAATCGAGCGATTTTCCAAAGATATATCGAGGTTGTCGGAAGCTCCAGTGAAAGGGCCAACACCATGATGCAGGTCACTGCAGATTCTCGTTTGGAACCCGGGGAAACCTATGGGGACTTCGTGGTCAGGGAAGGGGGCGTTGTCGGAATCCCGCAGTTCCCGACGAATTGCATCAACCTCCAAGCCTCTGCTATCAGCATCCAGAAGCCAGCGACGAAGTGGGGAGTGATGGCCGTGACAGGTTTCAGCGCGCGTGCGCGCAATCTGCGCCGATTGTTGAAGCCGGAAAGCGTTTGTATCGTCGGTGGCCAAGCCATGGAAGATGCGATCCGGCGCTGCGACGACACGGGTTTCGCCGGCAAAATCTGGATCGTCAACCCGAAGCGCAGCGAGCTGGGCGGCCGGAAATGCTTTGCCTCCATTGACGATCTGCCGGGTATACCCGACGCGACCTTCATCGCCGTCCCGCGCGAGCCGACAATCGACATCCTGAAGCAGTTGAATGCCCGGGGAGCCGCCGGTGCGATCTGCTACGCCGCCGGTTTCGCCGAGGTGGGCGGGTCGGGGATCGGGCTTCAGAAGGAGCTGATCGCTGCCGCCGGTGACCTCGCCATGGTAGGCCCCAATTGCTATGGCATTCTCAATTACCTGGACGGTATCGCGCTCTGGCCGACCGGCCATAACGGCCGGCGGGTGGAGACCGGCTGCGCTTTCATCGGCCAAAGCGGCAATATCGCGCTCAATGTGACGGCCAACGAGCGCTCGGTTCCTTTCGCTTACGTGATCAGTTCCGGCAATCAGGTGATCCTGTCGGTGGCGGATTTCGTCGATGCCCTGGCCGAGGATCCCAAGGTCACCGCGATCGGGCTTTACATCGAAGGCATCAACGACGTGCCGGCCTTCAGTCGTGCCGCCGCCAAGGCGATGCATGCCGGCAAGCCGTTGGTCGCCTTGAAGGCCGGAAATTCCGAACTGGGGGCCAAATTGGCCATGAGCCATACCAGCTCACTGGCGGGCAGCGACCGGATGTATGACGCCTTGTTCGATCGCCTCGGCGTCATCCGGGTGGACAGCATTCCGCAGCTCATGGAGACGCTGAAATTCGTCTCGGTGGCCGGGCTGCCGAAAGGCAACCGCCTGGCGGTCTTCACCTGCTCCGGCGGCGACGGCCTCATGACCGCCGATATTTGCGAACAGATCGATCAGCCGCTGCCGCAGCACAGCGACGCGCAGGTTGCCGATCTCCGGACGCAACTGCCGAATTTCGCCACAATCTCAAATCCGCTCGACTACAACACGTCGCTCTGGGGTCATGAGGATCTGCTGACCCGCTGCTTCGATACGGTGATGGCCGGGGATTTCGACGCCGGGATGCTGGTCATCGACTATGCGACCGACGGCAAGGCCAGCGAGGA